>NZ_BAAAJK010000051.1:0-65075 GCF_039526905.1 Pseudonocardia kongjuensis
CCGGGGCGCGGGGCACGGCCCGGCCACCGGCCGGGGCGTGGGGCACGGCGCGGACACCGGCCGGGGCCCCGGGCCCGGTGAGGCCACCGGCCCGGGCGCAGGCCACGGCGGGGCCACCGGCCCGGGCCCCGCCGGCCCGGCCCCGCAGCCGGCGTACGAGGTCACCTACCTGCTCGACGATCCCGCACCGGACGCCCTCACCGCGCTCCGGATCCGGCTCGGCGCGCTGGGCGACTCGGTCGGTATCGCGGGCGACGGCGGGCGCGGCTGGCTGGTGCACGTCCACACCACCGAGCCGGGGGCGGCGGTCGAGGCGGGCCTGGCGGCGGGACGACCGTCGTCGATCCGGATCGAGGCGCTGCCCGCGCTCACCCGCACCCGGGCCCGCGCCGTCCTGCTCATGATCGAGAGCTCCGGGGCAGGCGCACTCGCCAGGGCCGCCGGCGGGGACGTGCTGGTCGCCGATCCCGATCCGGTGCGCGACGACGTGGTCGCCGCGATCCGGGCGACCGGCGCCGGGCACGTCGTCGTCCTGCCGTGCGCGCCGTACCGGCGGACCGTGGCCGAGACCGCGGTCGAGCAGGTCCGGGCGGAGGGGATCGACGCCGTCGTCGTCCCGACGGTGTCGGTGCTGCAGGGCCTGGCCGCGCTGGCCGTGCACGATCCGGACCGCCGGGCGGCCGAGGACGTCGTCGGGATGGCGGAGGCCGCCGCCGGGACGCGCACCGGCGGTCTGCAGATCGCCGAGGCGGAGGCACTGACCTGGGCCGGGCCGTGCCGGCCGGGGGAGGTGCTCGGCATCTCCGACGGCGAGGTGGTGCTCATCGCCCCCGATCTCGCTGTCGGGGCCCTGTGGTTGGCTCATCGCATGCTCACACCGGGTGGGGAACTGGTGACCGTGCTGCTCGGCTCGGCGGCCGACGACGCGCTGGGCGAGCGGCTCGCCGAGGACCTGCGCCGCACCCATCCGGAGGTGGACGTGCTGGTGCACCGCGGCGACCAGCACGACTTCCCGCTGGTGCTGGGGGTGGAGTAGATGGAGGGCGTGCAGACCTTCGACCTGGACAGCAGGCTGACCGGGCCGCTGGGGCGGAAGGCCGCCGACGCGCTGGCCCCGCTCGGCCTGGAGACCGTCGGCGACCTGCTGCGGCACTACCCGCGCCGGCACGTCGACCGGGGCAGGCTGACCGACATCGCCGGGCTGGTCGCCGGCGAGCACGCCACCCTGATCGCGCAGGTGGAGAAGGCGACGCTGCGCGACATGCGCCGGCGCAACGGGCAGATGCTGCAGGTCGTCATCCGGGACGAGAAGGGCGGCCAGCTCGACTGCACCTTCTTCAGCCCCTACAAGGTCCGCCAGTTCATCAAGCCGGGCGTGCGCGCGGTGTTCTCCGGCAAGGTCGGGGTGTTCAACCAGCGCCTGCAGCTGACCCACCCGCAGTTCGAGGCGCTCGACGAGACGGATGCGCTGCGCCCGTTCCTGTCGGTGTACCCGGCCAGCTCCAAGGTCACCTCGCAGGAGATCGCCCGGTCGATCCGGCAGACGCTGGAGCAGATCGACGACCCGACCGATCCGCTGCCCGAGGAGCTGCGCCGCCGGGAGAACCTGCCCGAGCTGGGCCGGGCGCTGCGCCGGATCCACGTGCCCGAGTCCGAGGCCGACATCCACGCCGCCCGGCACCGGCTGGTGTGGGACGAGGCGCTCGGCGTGCAGCTGGCGCTGGCGCTGCGCCGGCAGGACGCGGTGGGCCGGCCCGCCCCGGCCTGCCCGCGCACCGCGGGTGGCCTGCTCGACGCGTTCGACGCCGACCTGCCGTTCCCGCTGACCGACGGCCAGCTCGCGGTCGGCGAGGAGATCGCCGCCGATCTCGCCGGGGAGCACCCGATGAACCGGCTGGTGCAGGGCGACGTCGGCGCCGGCAAGACGATCGTCGCGCTCCGGGCGATGCTGCAGGTGGTCGACGCGGGCGCGCAGGCCGCGATGCTCGCCCCGACCGAGGTGCTGGCCGCCCAGCACGCCCGCTCGCTGCGCGCGATGCTCGGGCCGCTCGGCCGTGGCGGCGAGCTGGACGCCGCCGAGAACGCCACCGCCGTCACGCTGCTCACCGGGTCGATGAGCACGAAGGCCAAGCGGCAGGCCCTGCTGGACGCGCAGTCCGGTGCGGCCGGGATCGTCGTCGGCACGCACGCCCTGATCCAGGACGCCGTCGGGTTCGCCGATCTCGGCCTGGTCGTCGTCGACGAGCAGCACCGGTTCGGCGTCGAGCAGCGCGACGCGCTGCGCGCCCGTGGCGAGCGCGCCCCGCACATGCTGGTGATGACGGCCACGCCGATCCCGCGCACGGTCGCGATGACCGTCTACGGGGACCTGTCGGTGTCCGAGCTGAAGGGGATGCCGCGCGGCCGGTCCCCGGTGGCGACGACCGTCGTCCCGCTGGCCGAGCACCCGCAGTGGATCGAGCGGGTCTGGCAGCGGATCCGCGAGGAGGTCGACGCCGGGCACCAGTGCTACGTGGTGTGCCCGCGGGTCGGCGACGTCGACAAGGCCGATCCGGAGCTCGACGAGCCACCGCCGGAGGAGGGCGAGTCCGAGCGGCGGCCGCCGCTGGCCGTCCTCGACATCGCGCCGATGATCACCGAGAAGCTCGCCGGGCTGCGGGTCGGGATCCTGCACGGCAAGCTCCCGCCCGACGAGAAGGACGCGGTGATGCGCTCCTTCGAGCGCGCCGAGCTCGACGTGCTGGTCGCGACGACGGTGATCGAGGTCGGCGTCGACGTGCCGAACGCGACCGGCATCGTGCTGCTCGACGCCGACCGGTTCGGCCTGTCCCAGCTCCACCAGCTGCGCGGCCGGGTCGGCCGGGGCACCGCCCCCGGGCTGTGCCTGCTGGTCACCGAGATGCCGGCCGCCACCACCGCCCGGGAGCGGCTGGACGCCGTCGCCGGCACCACCGACGGGTTCGAGCTGGCCCGGCTCGACCTGGAGCTGCGCCGGGAGGGTGACGTGCTGGGCGCCAGCCAGTCCGGGTCACGGTCCGGGCTGAAGCTGCTGTCGCTGCTGCGGCACGAGGAGGTCATCGCGAAGGCCCAGGTCTACGCCCAGGACCTGGTCGGGCGCGATCCCGGCCTGCTCGGGCACCCGCGGCTGCGGGCGCTGGTGGGCGAGACCCTGGGCGACGAGGAGCGCGCCGCCTACCTCGACAAGGCCTGATCAGGCCCCGGGCAGCTCGCCGCGGGCGCGGGCGTCGAGATGGGCCCTGGCCGGGGCGGGCAGGTGCACGATCCCGGACCGGTCGAGCCGGTCCAGCTCGCTGCGGGCCCGGGCGTAGGCGGCGAGCCGCTCCGGCTCGGAGTCGGAGTCGCGGGCCGTGGTCAGCAGCTTGACCACGCGCTCCACGGTGCGCCGCTCCTCGGTGGAGAGCCCGGAGAGCCGGATCCGGTCGGCCGCGTCGACGGCGGCCCGCCAGGCGCGCCGGGCCGCCTCGACGGCGCGCAGGTAGCGGGCGCCGTACGGCTCGCCGGGGTAGCCGTCGGTGTCGAGCGCCTGCGCCGCGGCGAACGCGTCGACGAACCGGGCGGTGCTGGGCACCGTGACGTCGGACAGCGCCGGGCGGCGGAGCACCGCCATCGGGTCGGTCTCGTGCTCCAGGAACTCCGCGCGGAGCCGCTGGTGGTCGGCGCGGGCCCGCCGCCACGCCTGCTCGGCGGTGACCGCGGCGCCGGTGGGCCGGGGGTGCGGCGGGTGCTGCGGGTGCGGCGGCGGATCGGCCCGGTGCCGGGCCGCGCTGCGCAGCGCGCGGTGCACGCCGATCGCCATCATCCCGACGAGCAGCACCAGCAGCAGCTGGGCGAGCACCGCGACCACCACTCCCACGACCACCACCGCCGTTCCCGCGAGGATCACCACACCGGACCCGGCCGCCACCCGCGCGAGCGGCCGGGCGGGCCGTCCACCGCGGTGCGGCCGCAGCCCCGGCCGGTGGCCGTGCAGGGCCGCCCGGCCGCCGCCGCTCCACCGGACGGGGCGGCCGTGACCGCGGTGCGTGCTGCGCGTCATCCCTCCTTGGTACCCGAACGGGCGCGGTTGCGGTGCGGGCCGGACGGGTGGCCGCCGGACGGACCGGCGGGGTTCCACCAGGTGGTTCCCCGCGGTGGTCGGCGGCGCGTTCCACGTGTCAGGATCACGCGCCCGGTGTCCGGGAACACCGCGCCGCCGGGCGCACGAGGAGAAGTGAGGGGATCGATGTTCCGCAAGGTGCTGGTGGCCAACCGTGGTGAGATCGCGATCCGGGCCTTCCGGGCGGCGTTCGAGCTGGGTATCGCGACCGTCGCCGTCTTCCCGTACGAGGACCGCAACTCGTTGCACCGGGCGAAGGCGGACGAGTCGTACCAGATCGGCGAGCCCGGTCACCCCGTGCGCGCCTACCTGTCGGTGGACGAGGTCATCCGGGCCGCGCGGAAGGCCGGCGCCGACGCCGTCTACCCCGGCTACGGCTTCATGTCGGAGAACCCCGACCTGGCCAGGGCCTGCGCCGACGCCGGGATCACCTTCGTCGGCCCGCCGACCGACGTGCTGCACCTGACCGGCAACAAGTTCCGCGCGGTCGCCGCGGCCCGCGAGGCCGGCGTGCCGGTGCTGGAGTCGTCGGACCCGTCGTCGGACGTCGACGAGCTCGTCGCGGCCGCCGAGGGCATCGACTTCCCGGTGTTCGTCAAGGCCGTCGCCGGTGGTGGCGGGCGCGGCATGCGCCGGGTCCAGGAGCCGTCCGCACTGCGCGAGGCCATCGAGGCGGCGATGCGCGAGGCCGAGTCCGCGTTCGGCGACCCGACGGTGTTCCTGGAGCAGGCCGTGGTGAACCCGCGGCACATCGAGGTGCAGATCCTCGCCGACGCCGACGGCAACGTCGTGCACCTGTTCGAGCGGGACTGCTCGGTGCAGCGCCGGCACCAGAAGGTCGTCGAGATCGCCCCGGCACCGAACCTCGACCCGGAGCTGCGGGACCGGATCTGCGCCGACGCGGTCAACTTCGCCCGGCAGATCGGCTACGTCAACGCGGGCACCGTGGAGTTCCTGCTCGACGAGCGCGGACAGCACCACTTCATCGAGATGAACCCGCGCATCCAGGTCGAGCACACGGTGACCGAGCAGGTCACCGACCGCGACCTGGTGATCGCCCAGCTGCGGATCGCCTCCGGGATGACGCTGCCCGAGCTGCGGCTCACCCAGGACCACATCACGCTCACCGGGGCCGCGATGCAGACCCGGATCACCACCGAGGACCCGGCCAACGAGTTCCGGCCCGACGTCGGGACGATCTCGGTGTACCGCTCGCCGGGCGGGCCCGGGGTGCGGCTCGACGGCGGCACCGTGCACGTCGGCGCCGAGGTCTCGGCGCACTTCGACTCGATGCTGGTCAAGCTGACCTGTCACGGCCACGACTTCGCCAACGCGGCCCGCCGGGCGCGGCGGGCGATCGCCGAGTTCCGGATCCGCGGCGTCGCGACCAACCTGCCGTTCCTCGCCGCGGTGCTCGACGACCCGGACTTCCGGGAGGGCCGGGTCACCACCAGCTTCATCGAGGAACGCCCGCACCTGCTGCGGGCGCGGCCCTCGGCCGACCGCGGCTCGCGGATCCTGCAGTACCTGGGCGACGTCACGGTGAACCAGCCGAACGGTCCCCGCCCGGTCGTCGTCGAGCCGGTCGAGAAGCTGCCGCAGCTGGACCCGTCGGTGCTGGACGCGCCGGCCCCGGACGGTTCGGCGCAGCTGCTGCGCTCGCTGGGCCCGGAGGGCTTCGCCCGGCGGCTGCGCGAGCAGACCGCCGTCGCCGTCACCGACACGACGTTCCGGGACGCCCACCAGTCGCTGCTCGCCACCCGGGTGCGGACCCGCGATCTGCTCGCCGTCGCCCCGTACGTGGCGCGCACGATGCCGGAGCTGCTGTCGCTGGAGTGCTGGGGCGGCGCGACCTACGACGTCGCGCTGCGGTTCCTGGCCGAGGACCCGTGGGAGCGGCTGGCCGCGGTGAAGGCCGCGGCGCCGAACATCTGCACCCAGATGCTGCTGCGCGGGCGCAACACCGTCGGCTACACGCCGTACCCGACCGAGGTGACCGACGCGTTCGTCGCCGAGGCCGCCGAGACCGGGATGGACATCTTCCGGATCTTCGACGCGCTCAACGACGTCTCCCAGATGCGGCCGGCCATCGACGCCGTCCGGAACACCGGGACGGCGCTGGCCGAGGTGGCGCTCTGCTACACCGCGGACCTGTCCGACCCGGCCGAGGAGCTCTACACCCTCGACTACTACCTGCGCCTCGCCGAGCAGATCGTCGACGCCGGCGCGCACGTGCTGGCGATCAAGGACATGGCCGGGCTGCTGCGGCCGCCCGCGGCCAGGACCCTGGTCGGCGCGCTGCGGGACCGGTTCGACCTGCCGGTGCACCTGCACACCCACGACACCGCGGGCGGTCAGCTGGCGACGCTGGTCGCGGCGATCGACGCCGGGGTGGACGCCGTCGACGGCGCCGTCGCCTCGATGGCGGGCACCACCAGCCAGCCGTCGCTGTCGGCGCTGGTCGCGGCCACCGACCACACCGACCGGGCGACCGGGCTGTCGCTGGCCGCGGTCGGCGACATGGAGCCGTACTGGGAGGCGGTCCGGAAGGTCTACGCGCCGTTCGAGTCCGGCCTGGCGTCGCCGACCGGGCGCGTCTACCACCACGAGATCCCCGGCGGGCAGCTGTCCAACCTGCGTCAGCAGGCGATCGCGCTCGGCCTCGGCGACCGGTTCGAGCTGATCGAGGACTGCTACGCCGCCGCCGACCGGATGCTGGGCAGGCTGGTGAAGGTGACGCCGTCGTCGAAGGTCGTCGGCGACCTGGCGCTGCACCTGGTCGGCGCCGGGGTGGAGCCCGCGGACTTCGAGAAGGACCCGTCGTCGTTCGACGTGCCGGACTCGGTGATCGGGTTCCTGCGCGGCGAGCTGGGGGAGCCCCCCGGCGGCTGGCCGGAGCCGTTCCGGACCCGCGCGCTGGAGGGCCGCAGCCCGGAGGCGGCCAAGGCCGACCTGACCATCGCCGACCGCCGCGGACTGCGTGACGACCGCCGCCGGACGCTGAACAGCCTGCTGTTCCCCGGGCCGACCAAGGAGTTCGACGCGCACCGCGAGCAGTTCGGCAACACCTCGGTGCTCAGCTCGAAGGACTTCTTCTACGGGCTGGAGGAGGACCTCGAGCACACCGTGGAGCTGGAGCCGGGCGTCACCCTGCTGATCGAGCTGGAGGCGATCTCCGAGCCCGATGCGCGCGGCTACCGCACCCTGCTGACCACCCTGAACGGGCAGATCCGCCCGGTCGCGGTGCGCGACGAGTCGGTCGCCACCGAGGTCAAGGCGGCGGAGAAGGCGGAGAAGGGCAACGACCGCCACGTCGCCGCGCCGTTCGCCGGGGTGGTCACGCTGCAGGTCGGCGAGGGCGACCGGGTCGACGCCGGGCAGACCGTCGCCACCATCGAGGCGATGAAGATGGAGGCGTCGATCACCGCGCACACCGCCGGGACCGTCAGGCGGCTCGCGATCGGCGAGGTCACCCAGGTCGAGGGCGGGGACCTGCTGGTGGAGCTGGAGTGACCCGGCCGGGGATCATGGGGGGATGACGAGGCTGATCGCGGGCCGGGCCGGCGGGCGCAGGCTCGCCGTGCCCGCGTCCGGCACCCGGCCCACCTCGGACCGGGTCCGGGAGGCGCTGTTCTCCGCGCTGGACCACGATCCCGGGATGGACGGCGCCGCCGTGCTCGACGTGTGCGCCGGGTCCGGCGCGCTCGGCCTGGAGGCGCTGTCCCGGGGCGCCGCCGACGCCGTGTTCGTCGAGTCCGACCGGCGCGCCGCCGGGGTGCTCCGGCGCAATCTCGCCGCCGTCGGGCTCGGCGGCCGGGTGATCGCCGCCGCGGCGGGCACGGCGCTCGGCGCACCGGCCCCGCGGGCGTTCGACGTGGTGCTGGTCGACCCGCCCTACGCCGTCGACGACGCCGAGATCGCCGGCTGGCTCACCGCCGCGGCCGGCAACGGCTGGCTGGCGCCCGGCGCGACGGTGGTGGTGGAGCGGGCGAAGGCGTCCGGGGAGTTCGGCTGGCCGGACGGCCTGGAGCCGGGGCGGTCCCGGCGCTACGGGGACACCGTGCTGCACCGGGCCCGCTACACCGGCGGCTGATCCCGCAGGTCGGGCACGGTCCGGTGGGCGCCGGCGGCGAGCAGGTCCGCGGCGGGCGCGGTGCTGCACACCCCGACGATCGTGCCGAACCCGGCCGCGGCCAGCGCGGCCACCCCGGACGGCGAGTCCTCGAAGCCCCAGCAGTCCGCCGGATCGGCGGCCAGCCGCGCGCAGGCGTCGAGGTAGCCCTGCGGATCCGGCTTGCCGCGGGTCACGTCGCCGGCCGTCACCACGAACTCGACCAGCGGCGCGGCGCCGAGGACCCGGTCGAGGACCCGTTCGGCGTAGTCCCGGCGCGCGCTGGTCACCACCGCGAGCCGGTGCCCGCGCCCGGCCAGCGAGGTGAGCAGAGCAACGGCGCCCGGGACCGGCCGGACCTCGTCGGCGAGCCCGGTCGCGAGCTCGGCGAGCCTGCGGCCGAGCTCCTCGACCGGGGTGCCCCGCCACGGGCCGTCGACCTCGGGCAGCACGTCGGCCGCGCGCCGGCCGACGAACCGGTTCCGGTAGGTGCCCTCGTCGATCCGGGCGTCCCACTCGTCGAAGAACCGGAACCAGGTCCGCCGGTGCACGTGCTCGCTGAGCACCAGCGTGCCGTCCAGATCGAACACGACCGGGGCGGTCACGGCGCCCAGACGAACAGCTCGGCGCCGGCCCGGACCGGCTCCCCGGCGACCGCGCGGACCGATCCGGCGGGCGCGTCGAGCACCACCACCGGGCAGGTCACGGCGCAGCCCGCGGCCCGGACGGCGGCCAGGTCCACGGTCAGCACCGGCGCACCCCGCTCGACGGCGTCGCCGCGCGCGGCGTGCAGCGTGAACGGCGCGCCGCGCAGGCCGACGGTGTCGATGCCGACGTGCACCAGCACCGCGGTCCCGCCCGGGGTCCCGACGACGAACGCGTGCGGGTGCAACGTCGACAGGGTCCCGGCGACCGGGGCCAGCACCACCGCGCGGTCGGCGCCGGGCGGCGGCTCGACCGCGGTGCCCGCGCCGACCATCTCCTGGGCGAAGACCTCGTCGGGCAGGTCCGCCAGGCCGACCACGGTGCCGTCCACCGGGGCCCCGACGACGACCGTCACAGCAGGTCCCGGATGTCGTCGCAGAGGTTCTCGGCGTCCGGTCCCACCACCACCTGCACGACCGTCCCGGAGCGGACGACACCGTGTGCGCCGGCGGCCCGCAGCGCCGCGTCGTCGACCAGCGCGGGATCGCCGACCTCGGTCCGCAGCCGGGTGATGCAGGGTTCCAGGTCGGTGATGTTCGCGGCCCCGCCGAGGCCCGCGACGATGTCGGCGGCTCTGCTCATGTTCGGCTCCTCATCGGATGGGACTGGTAGGAACCAGTGCCCTTGACAGCCGTCTGACCTGCCGCCACTCTCACTGGTTATAACCAGACCGTACCGCTGAGAGCGGCGCTGCCACAACGCCGGACGGTCCCGAGACGAACCCGAGGAGCGCGTTGCGATGGGCGCTGTGACCTCTTCACCGACATCCCCGGACGCGGCGGCCGAACCGGTGCGGCGGCGGGCCGTGCTGGCGGGCCTGCAGCGGCTCGGCCGCAGCCTGATGCTGCCGATCGCGGTGCTCCCGGCCGCCGGCCTGCTGCTGCGGCTCGGTCAGGACGACCTGCTCGGCGGCGTGCCCGGGCTGGAACGGCCGGCCGAGGTGCTCGCCGCGGCCGGTGGCGCGCTGTTCGACAACCTCCCGATGATCTTCGCGCTGGGCATCGCGATCGGCTGGGCGCGCAAGGCCGACGGATCCACCGCGCTGGCCGCGCTGGTCGGCTACCTGGTGCTCGACGGCGTCTTCACCGCGATGAGCCCGATGGTCCTGCCCGGGGTGGTCGACTCCGACGGCGAGCAGGCCGTCGTCAACTTCGGGGTGCTCGGCGGCATCGTCGCGGGGCTCACCGCCGCGCTGCTCTGGCAGCGCTTCCACCGCACGACGCTGCCGACCTTCCTCGGCTTCTTCAACGGCCGCCGGCTGGTCCCGATCCTCACCGCCGCCGTGATGATGGTCGTCGCCGCGCTGCTGAGCCTGATCTACCCGATCTTCAACGCCGGGCTGACCGGGCTGGGCGACGCGGTCGCGGCGAACGCCGTGCTCGGCGGCGGCGTGTTCGGCGTGGTCAACCGGCTGCTGCTGCCGCTGGGCCTGCACCACATCATCAACTCGGTGGTCTGGTTCATCATCGGCGACTTCGAGGGCGCGCACGGCGACCTCAACCGGTTCTTCGCCGGCGACCCGACGGCGGGCGTGTTCATGACCGGCTTCTTCCCGATCATGATGTTCGCGCTGCCCGCCGCCGCGCTGGCGATCTGGCACGAGGCCCGCCCGGAGCGGCGCAAGCTGGTCGGCGGGATCATGGTGTCGGTGGCGCTGACCTCGTTCGTCACCGGGATCACCGAGCCGCTGGAGTACGCCTTCGTCTACGTGGCCTGGCCGCTGTACCTGATCCACGCCCTGCTCACCGGCACCTCGCTGGCCCTGGTCAACGCGCTCGACATCCACAGCGGGTTCACCTTCTCCGCCGGGGCGATCGACTACGTGCTGAACTTCGGCCAGTCCACCCGGCCGCTGTGGCTGATCCCGATCGGCCTGGCCTACGCCGTCGTCTACTACCTGCTGTTCCGGTTCGTGATCCGGCGCTGGAACCTGCGCACGCCGGGCCGGGAGGACGACGAGACCACCGAGCCGGGCACCCCGGCCCCGGCCGCGCCTGCCGCACCGGCCGCCCCGGACGCGCCGGGACGGCCGGGCGAGCCGGGCAGGCCGGACACCCCCGAGCGTTCCTGAACCCCGCACCGGAAGGAGATCGACGTGCACACCCGAACCGCGGTCGTCGCGTCCCAGGTGGGCCTGCACGCCCGCCCCGCCGCCCTGTTCGCCCGGGCCGCCGGCGCCACCGGCGTGCCGGTGACCATCGCCGTGCGCGGCGGGGACCCGGTCGACGCCCGCAGCGTGCTGAACGTGCTCACCCTCGGCGTCGGGCACGGCGACGAGGTGGTGCTGGCCGCCGACGGCGACGGTGCCGAGGCCGCGCTGGCCGGGCTGGTCGGGCTGCTCGAGTCGGACCTCGACGCGTGACGACGGCTGCGCACCCGGCCCGCGCCGCCGGGACCGTCCTGACCGGGCGCGGGGTGAGCCCCGGGACCGCCTGCGCGCCGCTGGCCCGGCTCGCCGCACCGCCGGTCACCTCGGCCGCCGACCCGGCCGGGGCCGACGCCCGGACCGAGTGCGCCCGGATCGACGACGCGCTGGGTGCGGTCGCCGCCGACCTGCAGGCGCGCGCCGGGACCGCGGACCCGGCCGCGGCGGGCGTGCTGGAGGCGACCGCGGCGATCGCGCTCGATCCGACGCTCGCCGCGGCCGCGCACCAGCGGGTGCGGGCCGGGACGCCGGCCGCGCACGCGGTCACCCTCGCCGTCGAGGAGTTCTGCACCCGGCTCGCCGGGCTGGGCGGGTACCTCGCCGAGCGCGCCACCGACGTCCGCGACGTCGGGCACCGCACGGTCGCCCGGCTGCTCGGGGTCGCGCCACCGGGGCTCCCGCCGCCCGGGCACCCGGTGGTGCTGACCGCGGCCGACCTGTCCCCGGCCGACACCGCCGCGCTGGCCGGCAGCGACGTCGTCGCACTGCTCACCGAGCAGGGCGGCCCGACCAGCCACACCGCGATCATCGCCAGGGCGCTCGGCCTGCCCGCCGTCGTGGGCTGCCCGGACGCCGCCCGGATCGCCGCCGGCGCCACCGTGCTGCTCGACGGCGGAACGGGCACCGTGCAGGTCGACCCGCCGCCCGCGGCCCGGGCGGCGGCCGCCGCCCGTCCGGTCGCCGGGCCCGGGCGGGCGAGCGGCCCGGGCCGCACCGCGGACGGCGCCGCGGTGCCGCTGCTGAGCAACATCGGCACCGAGCGGCAGGCGCTGGACGCCGCGGCGGGCGGATCGGAGGGCATCGGGCTGCTGCGCACCGAGCTGCTGTACCTCGACCGCGGCACCGCCCCGACCCGCGCCGAGCAGCGCGACCAGCTGCTCCGGATCCTGCGCGCGTTCGGGTCGCGGCGGGTCGTCGTCCGGACCCTGGACGCGGGCTCGGACAAGCCGCTGCCGTTCCTGCCGCTGGGGGAGGAGGCCAATCCGGCGCTCGGGGTGCGCGGGCTGCGCACCGCGGCCGGGCACCCGCAGCTGCTCACCGAGCAGCTGGCCGCGATCGCCGAGGCCGCCGGGGAGGCCGGGCGCGGCGTCGACGTGATGGCGCCGATGATCGCCACCGCCGCCGAGGCGGCCCGCTTCGCGGAGCTCGTGCGGGCGGCCGGACCGCTGCGGGCCGGCGCGATGATCGAGGTGCCCGCCGCGGCGCTGCGGGCCCGCGAGCTGTGCCGGACCGTCGACTTCGTCAGCATCGGCACCAACGACCTGGGCCAGTACCTGATGGCCGCGGACCGCACGGTCGGGGCGCTCGGCGAGCTGCTCGACCCGTGGCAGCCCGCGCTGCTCGATCTCGTCGGCCTGGTCGGCGAGGCCGGCCGGGCCACCGGCACACCGGTCGGTGTGTGCGGCGAGGCGGCCGCCGATCCGCAGCTCGCGGTGGTGCTGGTCGGGCTGGGCGCGACCAGCCTGTCCACCGCGCCGGCGGCCCGCGACGCGGTGGCCGCCGCCCTGGCCCGGCACGACCGGGACACCTGCCGTCGCGCCGCCGACCTGGCCCGCGCCGCCGACGGCCCGGCGGCGGCCCGCGCGGCCGTCGCGGCCCTGCTGGAGCGGACCTGATGCAGCCCGCACCGACCGGACCGGACCCGGCGGCGCCCGATGCGGTGCCCGACCGGCTGCTGCGCGGCACCGTCGTCACCGACGGCCGGACCCTCCCGGACACCGTCGTCGCGATCACCGGCGACCGGATCGTCGCCGTCGTGCCCGCCGCGTCCTGGGCCGGCCCGCCCGGCAGGCTGCCTCCGCCGACCGACCGGCTGCTGCTGCCCGGTCTGGTCGACGTGCACTGTCACGGCGCGGCCGGGCACGGCTTCCCGGACGCCACCGCCGCGGGCGCACTGGCGGCCGTCGCGCACCACCGCGAGCACGGCACCACCACGATGCTGGCCAGCCTGGTGTCCGCGCCGGCCGCGACGCTGGCCGACCGGCTGGAGCTGCTCGGCCCGCTGGTCGCCGCCGGGGAGCTGGCCGGGATCCACCTGGAGGGCCCGTTCCTCGCGGTGGCCCGCTGCGGCGCGCACGATCCGGCGGCGATCGTCCCCGGCGACCCGGTGCTGCTGGAGAAGCTGCTCGCCACCGCGGGCGGCACGGTCGCGTCGATGACGCTGGCCCCGGAGACCCCGCGCTACCCGGAGCTGCTCGCCGTGCTGGCCGGGTACGGGGCGCTGCCCAGCATCGGGCACACCGACGCCGACGCCCGGGCCACCGCCGCCGCGATCCGGCGGGCCGGTGGCGCCCCGATGAGCGCGACCCACCTGTTCAACGCGATGCCCCCGGTGCACCACCGCGCCCCCGGGCCGGTCACCGCCTGCCTGGCCGCCGCCGCCCGCGGCGAGCTGGTGGTCGAGCTGATCGCCGACGGCGTCCATCTGTCGCCGGACACCGTGTCCGCCGTGTTCGATCTCATCGGCCCGGACCGGATCGCCCTGGTCACCGACGCGATGGCGGCCGCCGGCATGCCGGACGGCCGCTACCGGCTCGGCACGATGGACGTCCGGGTCGCCGACCGGGTGGCCCGGCTGGCGGCCGCGGGCGGCGGCACCGGCGGCCGGGCGATCGCCGGCGGCACCGCCCGGATGATCGACGTGCTGCGCAGCACGGTGACCGGCAGCGGGGTGCCGCTCGCGGCCGCCGTCACCGCGGCGACCCGCACCCCGGCCCGGCTGCTCGGGCTCGACCACGAGATCGGCTCGCTGGCCGCCGGGCACCGGGCGGACGTGCTCGTCACCGATCCCGCACTGCGCCCGGCCGAGGTCCTGCGGTGCGGGGCGACCGTCACCGGCCGGTCCGGCCCGATCCCGAACCGAGAGGTGTGACCGTGCACGTCGTCGTCCTGCCCGATCCCGCCGCCTGCGGTGCGGCGGTGGCCGACGCCGTCGCCGACGCCGTGACCGGCGCGGCGGGCGGACCGGTGAACCTGGGCCTGGCCACCGGCAGCTCGCCGCTGCCGGCCTACGCCGAGCTGATCCGCAGGCACCGGCGCGACGGGCTGTCGTTCCGCGGCGCCCGCGCGTTCCTGCTCGACGAGTACCTCGGCCTGCCCCGCGACCATCCCCAGTCCTACCGGCAGGTGATCCGGCGCGAGCTCACCGACCATCTCGACATCGACCCGGCGGCCGTGCACGCCCCGGACGGCACCGCCGACGACCCGGCCGCGGCGGCCGCCCGCTACGAGCGGCTGCTGCTCGACGCCGGCCCGATCGACGTGCAGATCCTCGGGATCGGCCGGAACGGCCACGTCGGGTTCAACGAGCCCGGCTCACCACCCGGCTCGACGACCCGGGTGGTCACGCTGACCGGGCGCACCCGGGCCGACAACGCGCGGTTCTTCGACCGCCCGCAGGACGTGCCGCACCGCGTGCTCACCCAGGGGATCGGCACGATCGGCCGGGCGGCGCACCTGGTGCTGGTCGCGACCGGCCCGGAGAAGGCCCCGGCGGTCGCGGCCGCGGTGCACGGGCCGGTCGGCAGCGCGGTGCCCGCCTCGCTGCTGCGCGACCACCCGCGTTGCACGGTGGTCCTCGACCCGGCCGCCGCGGCCGGTCTCGGACCCGGCCGGTCCGGCAGGATGTGCGGTACGGGCACCCCGGTCCGCGGCTACCGTTGAGCCCGGGACGGGCCGGAGCGACCGGCCGCCGGGGCGGGCCCGGGACGGTGCGGGGAGGGGACGGTCGATGACGCGGGCAGTCCGGATCGGTGACGGGGTCGTGCCCAAGCACGAGCAGCTCCGCACCCTGCTCGCCGACGCGATCGCCCGCGACTTCGCGCCCGGCGATCCGTTCCCGAGCGAGCGCAGGCTGTGCCTCGACCACGGGGTCAGCCGGGTCACCGTGCGGGCCGCCGTCGGGCAGCTCGAACGCGACGGCCTGCTCACCCGGGTCCGCGGCAAGGGCACCTACGTCGCCGCCCGCACCGCGCGCTCGCGACTGCACCTGGCGTCGTTCCACGACGACATGCGCCGGCTCGGGCTGACCCCGACCACCGTGGTGCTCGAGGTGTCCCACGTCCCGCCGTCGGCGGACGCGGCGAAGGCGCTGAACCTGGGACCCGACCAGCGCTGCTACCGGGTGCGCAGGCTGCGGGTCGCCGACGGCGTCCCGATGTCCATCGACGACGCCTGGTACAACGCCGAGCTGGCCCCCGGCCTGGACCGGCACGACCTCAGCGGCTCCATCTACGGGATCCTGCTGGAGCACTACGAGCTGCCGATCGACCGGGCCGAGCAGAGCGTCGCCGCCCGGGAGGCCGACGAGGCGTCGGCCGTGCTGCTCGGGATCGCGCCCCGGGAGCCGATCCTGGTGTTCGACCGGACGGCGTCGTCGGGCGACCGGCCCGTCGAGTACACCGTCTCCCGCTACCGCGGCGACCGCTACGAGCTGCACATGTCCCTGGACCGGGAGTGGACCTGAGGTGATCAGCGGCTGATAGGTTCCGCCGCATGCCCGACGTGCGCCGCGCGGTGTGCCCCGGTTCCTACGACCCGCCGACGGTCGGCCACCTGGACGTGATCGCACGCACCGCGGCACTGTTCGACGAGGTGTTCGTCGCGATCCTGGTGAACCCGCGCAAGCAGGGCATGTTCGAGATCGACGAGCGGGTGCAGATGCTCACCGAGATCACCGCGGACCTGCCGCAGGTCCGGGTCGAGGCGTTCTCCGGGCTGGTCGTCGACTACTGCCGGGAGCGCGGCGCCCAGGCGATGGTGAAGGGCCTGCGCGGGGCCACCGACTACGACTACGAGCTGCCGATGGCGCACATGAACCGGCACCTCACCGGCGTCGAGACGCTGTTCCTGCCCGGCGCGCCCGGCCAGGTGTACGTCTCCAGCTCGCTCGTCAAGGAGGTCGCGCGCGGCGGCGGCGACGTCACGGCGTTCCTGCCGCCGAGCGTGCACGAGCGGCTGGTCGAGCGGTTGCAGGGTTGAGCCGGACGCTTCGCGTTCGTCTGTGTGGGGGTCACCCTTCCGGAACTTGACACGCGCGAGTCGCGGGTAATAACGCGCCGTGCCGGTGGCCGGTGCGATGATCCCCCGCGTGTACCGGGTCTTCGAGTCGCTGGATGCGCTGGTGACGATCGTCGAGGACGCTCGCAGCGTCCCGATGACGTCGAACTGCGTGGTCCCGCGCGGCGACGTGCTGGAGCTGCTCGACGACGTCCGCGAGGCGATCCCGGGCGAGATGGACGACGCGCAGGACGTCCTCGACCGCCGGGACGAGGTGGTGTCCGAGGCGGAGCGGGAGGCCGAGGAGACCCGGTCCGCGGCGAGCTCCGAGGCCGAGGAGACGCTGCAGAACGCGCGCACCGAGGCCGAGCGGCTGGTGTCGGAGGCCCAGGAGGAGGCGGCCCGCACCCTCGCCGAGGCGCGGCACGAGGCCGAGCGCGCCGTCGCCGAGGGCCGCAGGCAGTACGCCGAGCTGACCGACCGGGCCCGCGACGAGGCCGAGCGGATGACCCACGCCGGTCGCGCCGCGCACGACCGGCTGCTCGCCGACGGCCAGAACGAGCAGGCCCGGCTGGTCGCCCAGACCGAGGTCGTCCGGGCCGCGCACGCCGAGTCCGGCCGGATCGTCGACGCCGCGCACGCCGAGTCCGACCGGCTCCGCCGGGAGTGCGACGAGTACGTCGACACCACCCTCGGCGAGCTGGAGACCACCCTCAACAACGCGCTCGGCGTCGTCGGGCGCGGCCGCAGCCAGCTCTGGCGCGGCCAGGGCGGCGGCTACGGCTACGGGCCCGACGGGGGCCCCGGCGGCTACCCGCACAACGGCCGGACCGGCACCGGGATGGACCTCATCGACTGACCGGTGCGCCCGGCCCGCCGGTCACTGCGCGCCCGCCCACTCCGCGACCCGCGCCTGGCTCTCCTCCGGCGAGAGGTCCTCGACCCGGCACAGCACCGCCCAGCGGATCCCGTACGGGTCCACCACCGAGGCGAACCGGTCCCCGGAGACGAAGGTGTCCGGCTCCTCCCGGACGGTGCCGCCGGCGTCGGCGATCACCCGGACGGCCGCGTCGACGTCGGAGACGTACACGGCCAGCGACATGCCGACCGGATGGTCGCCGGGTGCGGCGGCGGTCAGCCCGTAGTCGGGAATCGGGTCGCTGACGGTGAACCGGCCGCGGGCCAGCTCCAGCTCGGCGTGGCCGACCAGCCCGCCCATCTCGGTCACCGAGACACTCCGCGCGCCGAACGCGGCGCAGTAGAGTGCGATCGCCTCACGGGCGGGGGAGGCGACCAGGTGCGGGGTCAGCGAGGTGCTCACGTGCGGCAGGCCGCCGGTGGTGTGCTCGCCGGTGGCGGGGGTGACGGTGTCGGTGCTCATGGGACGAGCCTGCCCCCGGCCCGTCCGGCGTTCTTGAAGATTCCCGACAGGGCGGGAGGGCGGCCGTGGTCGAGTCCCGCGGCCACCTGAACCCGGGCGGGCCGGACGTCGCGCTGAGCCGGTTCCCGATCGGCCTCGACGAGCTCGTCCGGTGGGCCTGGGTCGCCCGGTGGGACGTGCCCGACGGCGCCACCCGGCCGCAGCGGGTGCTGCAGTACCCGGCGTTCAACCTGGTCACCGAACCGGCCGGGGCCTACCTGTACGGGCCGCGGACGGTGGTCGACGTCCGCGAGCTGACCGGCCGGTCCTGGGTGGCGGCGGTGCTGCTGCGGCCGGCCGCGACGCCGCTGCTCACCGCGACCCCGCCCGCCGCGCTGCGCGGCTCGTCCGAGCCGTTCCCCGGCGCGCCGGTCGCGGCGCTGACCGCCGCCGTGCACGACGCGACCGATCCGGACCGGTCGGTCGCGGCGGTGCTGCGCGACTGGCTCGCACCGGCCGCCGCCCGGGTCGGCGACGCGGGCCGGCTGGTGAACCGGGCCTGCGCGCTCGCCGAGGAACGAGCCGACGTCGTCCGCGCCGACCAGCTCGCCGAGGAGCTCGGGATCGCCCCCCGCACCCTGGAGCGGCTGGTCCGCGGGCACGTCGGGCTGACCCCGCTGTGGCTGATCGAGTGCCGCAGGCTGCAGCACGCGGCCGCCGCGCTGCGGCTCGACCCGGACACCGACCTGGCCGCGCTGGCCGCCGACCTCGGCTACGCCGACCAGGCGCACTTCACCCGCCGCTACCGCGCCGTGGTGGGGGAGACGCCGGGCGCGACCCGGCGCGCGGCCCGCGCCGGACGATGATCGGAAACGTTCCGCGGGACAACGCCGTCGTACTACTCTCCGTGCATGGCACGCCGGCCCGAGCCCGATCCGACGACCTGGTGGGAGCGCTACGGGCACCGGCTGGAAGGACCGCCCGTGACATCCCGCCCCCTCCCGCAGGCCGCAGCCCCGGTGCTGGACGAGGCCGACGTGCTGCGCCCGCGCGTCGAACGGCCGGGCACCGGCTGGCGGCGCGCCCTGCACGACCTCACCGGCGGCCGGCTGAGCCCCGGCCCCGGCGAGGCCGAGCTGCACCGGGCCGCGCTGCTCGCCCGGATCCGGGGCCCGCTGCCCGGATCGCACCGGGTCGCGGTGATGTCGGTGAAGGGCGGCGTCGGCAAGACGACCGTCGCCGCCTGCCTCGGGCTCACCCTGGCCGAGCACCGCGGCGACCGGGCCGTCGTGCTGGACGCCAATCCGGACGCCGGCACCCTGGCCGACCGGCTCACCGGCGACCCGCGGGTCACCGTCCGGGACCTGCTCGACGATCTCGACGGCGTCACCACCTGGACCGACGTCTCCCGCTACACCAGCCTCGCCGGACGGCTGCAGGTGCTGTCCTCGGAGCAGGACCCGGCGTCCGGCGAGGCCTTCCGCCGCGACGAGTACGAGCGGGTCTGTGACCTGCTCGGCCGCTACTTCAACGTCATCGTCACCGACTCCGGGACCGGTCTGGTGCACTCGGCGATGGAGGGCACGCTGGCCCGCGCCGACTCGGTGGTGGTGGTCGGTGCGCCGACCGTCGACGGCGCCGGGCGCGCCGGGCGGACGCTGGACTGGCTGACCGCGCACGGCCACCAGGCGCTGGCCCGGGACGCCGTCGTCGTGCTGTCGTGCGACCGGCAGAGCGCCGAGGTGGACACCGGCCGGATCGTCGAGCACTTCGCCGGCCGCGCCCGCGGGGTGGTGCAGGTGCCGCACGACCCGCACCTGGCCACCGGCGGGCGGATCGACCCGGCCCGGCTGCGCCCGGCGACCGCGGCGGCGTTCCTGGAGCTGGGTGCGCTGGTCGCGGACGCGTTCGACGCGCGGGTGCGCTGAGATCGTCCGCCGCGGCGGCGTACCCTGGTCCGGGACATGAGCACGCAGCGCACCCCCCGATCCAGGCCCGCCCGTCCCGACGACGACCCGTGGGTGGTCAGCACCCGCGAGCTGGCCCGCCGCCCCGGGACACAACGCACCGTCACGCGGACGGTCCCCGCGCCCTCGGGTGACGAGGCGATCGGGCTGGTCGGGGTGATCGCCGTCCCGGACGGATCGGACGTCGATCTCGACGTGTCGCTGGAGTCGGTCACCGAGGGCGTCTACGCCTCGGGGACGGCATCGGCCCGGCTGGAGGGCGAGTGCTCGCGCTGCCTGGACCCGCTGTCCGACGACGTCGTGGTCGCCTTCGGCGAGCTGTTCGCCTACCCGGCCTCGGTCACCGAGGAGACCACCGACGCCGACGAGATCCCGCGGCTGGTCGACGAGCGGATCGATCTCACCCAGACCGTGCGGGACGCGCTGGTCACCGACCTGCCGATGGCGCCGCTGTGCAGGCCCGACTGCCCCGGGCTGTGCGAGGGCTGCGGCGAGCGGTGGGCCGATCTCGCGCCCGATCACGGGCATGAGACACTGGATCCTCGTTGGGCGGCGCTCCGTGAGCGCCTGCCCTCCACCGAGTGAGCCGGTGCCCCTCGCGGGCCGGATCCCGGTGAGCAGACAGACTGAACGTCTCAGAACCGAGGAGTGTCATCATGGCCGTCCCCAAGCGCCGGATGTCGCGGTCCAACACGCGGGCTCGCCGGTCGCAGTGGAAGGCCACTGCACCGAACCTGGTCGCCTGCTCGAACCGCGCGTGCCGGGAGCCGAAGCTGCAGCACATCGCCTGCCCGACCTGCGGTCAGTACGACGGCCGGCAGGTCACCCGTCCGGCCTGACCCGCCTGAGGTGGGCGAGAAGAGCGTGACCGGTCCGGCGACGGACCGGTCTCCTCTGCTGTCCGCGCTCGGCGTGGAGCTGGACGAGGAGCTGCTGGTCCTCGCGCTCACGCACCGGTCGTACGCCTACGAGCACGGCGGGCTGCCGACCAACGAGCGCCTGGAGTTCCTCGGCGACTCGGTGCTGTCCATCGTGATCACCGAGCGGCTCTACCGGGACCACCCGGACCTGCCGGAGGGGCAGCTCGCGAAGCTGCGGGCCAGCGTCGTCAACATGCACGCGCTGGCCGGCGTCGCGGCCGCACTGCCCGCCCCGGACGGGCGCACCGGCATCGACGGCACCCGGCTGGGGCTCGGCGCGTACCTGTTCCTGGGCCGCGGCGAGGAGCTGACCGGCGGCCGGACGAAGGCCAGCATCCTGGCCGACGCCACCGAGGCACTGCTCGGCGCCGTGTACATCCAGCACGGCCTGGAGCCGTCCCGGGAGCTGATCCACCGGCTGTTCGACGACCTGCTGCGCAGCGCACCGCTGCTCGGCGCCGGTCTGGACTGGAAGACCAGCCTGCAGGAGCTGACCGCGGCCGGCGGGCACGGCGTGCCCGAGTACCGGATCGACGAGGAGGGCCCGGACCACCTGAAGGTGTTCACCGCGACCGCCGTCGTCGCCGGGCGCGACCTCGGGACCGGGGCCGGGCGCACCAAGAAGGAAGCCGAGCAGAAGGCCGCCGAGCTCGCCTGGCGGGCGCTGTCGGCGGAGCAGAGCTCCGGCTCCACGCTCTGACCGCGCGCCGTGCCCGAGCTGCCCGAGGTCGAGGTCGTCCGGCGCGGACTGGCCGATCACGTGCTGGACCGCCGGATCGCCGGCGTCGAGGTCCTGCACCCGCGGGCGGTCCGCAGGCACCCGACCGGCCCGGACGACTTCACCGGCCGGCTGGGCGGGCGCACCCTGCGCGCCGCCGCCCGGCGCGGGAAGTACCTCTGGCTGGAGCTCGACACCGCGGACCCCGGTGACGACGCGCTGCTCGCGCATCTCGGGATGAGCGGGCAGATGCTGGTCGCCGATCCCGGGCGTCCGGACGAGAAGCACCTGCGGGTGCGGATCCGGTTCGACGACGACGGCCCCGAGCTGCGGTTCGTCGACCAGCGCACGTTCGGCGGGCTGTCCGTGCACCCGCTGCGGCCGGCGTCGGGCGGCGGGCTCGTCCCGGAACCGGTCGCGCACATCGCCCGCGACCCGATGGACCCGGCGTTCTCCGCGGCCGACGCCGTCGCGGCGCTGCGCGGGCGCCGGACCGAGGTCAAGCGGGCGCTGCTGGACCAGACCGTGGTCTCCGGGATCGGCAACATCTACGCCGACGAGGCCCTCTGGCGGGCCCGGCTGCACGGGGCCCGGCCGACCGACCGGCTGACCCGCGCCCAGGGCCACGCCGTGCTCGACGCCGCGACCACCGTGATGACCGAGGCGCTCGCCCAGGGCGGGACGTCGTTCGACGCGCTCTACGTCAACGTCAACGGGGCGTCGGGGTACTTCGACCGCTCGCTGAACGTCTACGGCCGGACCGACCGGGCCTGCCGGCGGTGCGGGACGCCGATCCGGCGGGACCACTTCATGAACCGGTCGTCCTTCACCTGCCCGCGCTGCCAGCCCGCGCCGCGGCCGCGCCGCACCCCCTGACGACGCGCCGCCGCCGGTGAGGACCCGGTCGCACCCCCCTGACGACGCGCCGCACCCGGTGGCACCGGCCGCACTCGTGACGGGCGGTTGCCGCACCCCGTCATGACGCTTCCGTACCCAGGACGACGGCTCGCGGCCCGGATCCGGTCGAGAACCTCGCCCCCGCCCCGATGCCGCACCCTCTGCTCCGATGCCGCACCTCCAGTACTTCCCCGCACCCGCTCCACCGGGTGCGCGAAACCGCTGGGGGTGCGATTCGCGATAGAAGGGGTGCGGCACCGGGCTGGGGGTGCGACGCGCGCGCCTCGCGTCCCCGGGGCCGTCGTCGTCGTGCCGTCGGGGGCGTTGCCGGGCCCGCCCGCAGGCAGCACGGGGCGGGGCCGGCGCCGTGGGGTGCCGGGCCGGTTCCGCGGACCGAGCGCACGAGCCGCGGAGGCCCGAGTCCGCGGAGACGTGAGTCCACGGAAGCTCGAGTCCACGGAAGCTCGAGTCCACGGAAGCTCGAGTCCACGGAAGCTTGAGTCCACGGAACCCGAAGCCGAGCGCCGAGTTCCGAGTCCCGGGCGTCGAATCGGAGCGCCGAGCCCCGAATCCGCGCGCTGAGCGTCGACGCCGAGCACCGGGCGTCGAATCCGAGCCCCCGAGCGTCGAGGCCCCGACCCTCGGCTCGCCCGCACGACGTTCCCGCACCCCCAGTCCGCCCCCGCACCCCCTGGAACCGGTGCGCCGTGACGCTGGGGGTGCGAGGACGGTCCCGGCGAGGGCAGCCGTGGTGTCGACCTCGCTCCGGACATCCGGGCCGCGCGCTGCCGGCCGCCGGGCCCCGGGGCGTGCACCTGCGTCCCGAGGCGGTCCCCGCAACCCGGCACATCTCGCACCCCCAGGACATCCCCGCACCCGCTGGAGCCGGTGCGCCGTGGCGGCGGGGGTGCGCCGCGATGGTGGGGGTGCGCCGTGGCGACCGCGGTGCCCGGCGCGCCCACCCGACCGCGGTGCCCGGCGCGCCCACCCGACCGCGGTGCCCGGCGCGCCCACCCGAGCCCGCCGCCCGGCGCGCCCACCCCACCCCGGGTGCAACGCGCTCCACGCTACTGCGGTTAACGTAGTACTCTCCGGTGCGGAAGGAAGGGGGCCGATGGACACCAGCCAGCTGTTGAAGGGCGTGCTCGATCTCGCGGTCCTGGCCGTGCTCGAACGGGCCGACGGCTACGGCTACGAGGTCGTGCGCGCGCTGCGCGGCGCCGGGCTCACCGAGGTCGGCGACGCCTCGGTGTACGGCACGCTGCGCCGGCTCTACGGGGCCGGGCTGCTCACGTCCTACGTCGTGCCGAGCGAGGAGGGCCCGCACCGCAAGTACTACGCGATCAACGAGCCGGGCCGGGAACGGCTGCGGGAGACGACGGACCGGTGGCGGGCGTTCGCCACCACGATGAACGGGCTGGTGGGCGCGTGATGGCCGAGACGGACGACCCGACGACGCGGATCCCCGACGGGACCACCGCCGACTACCTGGACGGCCTGCGGTCCGCCCTGGCCGATCTGCCGCCCGGCGAGGTCGAGGAGATCGTCGAGGACGCCCGCGGGCATCTCGCGGAGCTCGCCGCGGAGCTCGGCGAGGGTTACGACCGGGACGCGGTGCACGAGCGGCTGGGGACCCCCGCGGCGTACGCGGCCGAGCTGCGGGCCGCGGCCGGGTTCGGCACCGCACCGGAGAGGTCCCCGGCGCACCGGGGCCGTTGGCCGGCCCGGTTCGCGGTGACGGCGCTGGTGGTGGGCGTCCTGATCGCCGTCGTCGGCGGGCTGGTGGTCCCGTCCGGTGTGCTGGGGCTGATCGTCGGGCTGGTGGTGGCGCTGATCGGGCTGCTGCCGGTGCTCGGTGACGGCCCGCGGCTGCCCTCGGTCGCGGCCCTGGGTTCGGTGTCCGCGCTGAACCGCGGCCTGCGGCCCGGACCGGAGGGTGCGGGCTCCGCACCGGGACCGGCGGGCCGCGGCGGCCGGATCGACGTCCCGGTCCTGCTCGCCGGGCTGCAACCGGGCTGGTGGGTGCTGCGCGCGGTGCTCGCGGGCGGCACGCTCGCCTACCTGTTCGCCGGGCAGGGCCCGACCGCGCTGGTGACCGGCGCGGTGCTCGGGCTCGTCGCGATCCCGCTGTCGTTCGCGCTGGGCGCCCGCACCCGGGCCGACCGGCGGCTGCTGTGGGCGGTCGTGCCGCTGAACGCGTTCGCCGCCGGGGTGCTGCTGGGGGCGGTGCACTCGCTCGCGTCGCCGCCGTGGGACGGCGGCCAGGCGTCCTGGGTGCAGCCCGGCCTGCTCCGGGACGGGGAGCCGGTCACCGACGTGCGCCCGTTCGACGCGCAGGGCAACCCGCTGTCCGGGGTGTACCTGTTCGACCAGGAGGGCCGCCCGCTGGCCGTGCAGGACATCGGCTGCATCCCGGCCGAGCGGCCCGGCGGCGGGGTACCGGCGGCCGAGCCGGGCCCGTACCCGCGGGGCGACCGCACGCCCGATCCGGTCACCGGCGAGTGCGTGACCACCCCGCCGGAGCCGCTGATCGTCACGATCCCGGGCGGTGCGACCGCGCCACCGGCACCGGAGCCGGGTCCCACCGGCTGACGGCCGGGGACCGGGGCCGGGCGCGCACGGGGGGTGCGCGCCCGGCCCGCGGTCACAGCCAGCCGTTGCGCCGGAACATCGTGTACAGCACCAGCGCGAGCGCGAGCATCATGCCGAACGCCATCGGATAGCCGAACGTCCAGCTCAGCTCGGGCATGTGCTCGAAGTTCATCCCGTAGATGCCGGCGATCAGGCTGGGCGCGAAGAGGATCGCCGCCCAGGACGACACCTTCTTCATCTGCTCGTTCTGCGCGAACCCGGCCTCGGTCAACCGGGTCATCTCCTCGTTCTGCCGCTGCGCGACGAGGGTGGCGTTGACGGTGAGGATGTTGCCCAGCAGGTCGCGGAAGCCCTCCACCCGCTCCCGGACCCGGGTCGCGTGGTCGATCACGTCGCGCATCGCCCGGCGCAGCTCCAGATCGGGGCTCGGCCCGGACTTCGCGAACCGGCCGCGCAGCTCCCCGAAGATCTCCTGCAACGGCTCGACGGCCCGCTGGAACGCGATCACCTCGCGGGTCAGCTGGTAGATCCGCCGGGAGACCTGCGGGTCGCCCCGGAACACCTGCTCCTCGATCTGGTCGATGTCGTCCTGCAGGCCGTCGAGGACGGGGGCGTAGTCGTCGACCACCCGGTCCAGCACGGCGTAGAGCACCGCCATCGGGCCGTGCGCGAGCAGCTCCGGGTCGTTCTCCAGCCGCTCGCGGACCTCGCCCAGCTCCGGCTCGACGGCGTGCCGGACGGTGATCACGAAGTCCGGGCCGAGGAACAGGTGGACCTCGCCGATCTGCACGACCTCGTCGTGGTCGACGTAGCGGGCCGGGCGGAGCACGACGAACTCGGTGTCGCCGTAGCGCTCCATCTTCGGGCGCTGGTGGGCGTTCACGGTGTCCTCGACGGCCAGCGGGTGCAGGTCGAACTCCTTCGCGACCTCGCGGATCTCGTCGTGGTCCGGGCGGAGCATCCCGATCCAGCAGAAGCTGCCGGACGCGCCGTCGTGCTGGTCGCGGCGGCAGCGGTGCAGCTCGGCGAGCGCCCCGTCCACCGAGCCGGGTGCCGCGGCCCGCCTGCCGTCCACGTACACCGCGTTGTCGATCACCGACATGCTCCGCGACCTCCCGGACGCCCGGCCCGGTGCCCCCGGCCCCGCAGAGGGTAACGACTGGTTCCCCGCTACGACGGCCGCCGGGCGTGACCGGCGGCACGACGCCGTCAAGGAGGCGTCAACGCTGCCCGTCCGCGCCGTCAAACGACCGTCACGGCCCGGCCGCGGCGGTACCCGCAGCACGCACGATCCCGCCCCGGGGGCACCGGAGGATCCGGTTGCGGACCCTGAAGGGGGACCTGTGGCCGACGTGGCCTGGCTCGTGCTGACGGTGGTGTGCTTCGCCGTCCTCGCGCTCGCGTTGCACGGGCTGGAGAAGCTGTGATCGCCGACGTCGTGGCCGGGCTGGCCGCGCTGGCGCTGCTCGTCCACCTGGTGGTCGCGATGCTGCGCCCGGAGCGCCGGTGATGGCGGGGGTGGCCCAGGTCGTCGTCCTGGTGGCGTTGCTCGCGGTCAGCCGCCGCCCGCTCGGGGACCGGATGGCGCGGGTCTACACCGACACCCGGCACGGCCGCGTCGAACGCGTCGTCTACCGGCTCTGCCGGGTCGATCCCGGCTCCGGGCAGCGCTGGAGCACCTACGCCGCCGGGGTGCTCGGCCTGTCCCTGGTCTCGGTGCTGCTGCTCTACCTGCTGCAGCGGGTGCAGCCGCTGCTGCCGCTCGGGTTCGGCCGCGGCACCGACGGCACCGGCACGGTCGCACCCGCGATGGCGTTCAACACCGCGGTGTCGTTCGTGACGAACACGAACTGGCAGTCCTACGTGCCCGAGCAGGTGCTCGGGCACAGCGTGCAGATGCTCGGCCTGACCGTGCAGAACGTGCTGTCCGCCGCGGTCGGGATGGCGGTGGCGGTGGCGCTGGTGCGCGGCTTCACGGCCACCGGCGACGGCGACGGGCGGATCGGCAACGTCTGGGTGGACGTGACCCGCGGGACCGTCCGGATCCTGCTGCCGCTCGCCGCGATCGCCGCGGTCGCGCTGGTCGCGACCGGGGTGGTGCAGTCGCTGCGCTCCGGCGTCGGGGTGACGACGGTGGACGGTGCGACGCACGTGCTGCCGCTCGCGCCCGCGGCGTCCCAGGAGGCGGTGAAGCTGCTCGGCACGAACGGCGGCGGGATCTTCAACGCGAACTCGGCGCACCCGTTCGAGAACCCGGGCCCGCTGTCCAACCTGTTCCAGGTCTACCTGCTGCTGGTGATCCCGGTGGCGCTCACCCGCACGTTCGGCGTGCTGGTCGGACGGGCCCGCGAGGGCGTCGTGCTGCTGGCCGTCGCGGGGGGCCTGTGGCTGGTGTTCCTCGGCGCCGCGTGGCTCGCCGAGCTGCACCCGAACGGTCCGGCGGCGCTCGCCGCGGGGGGCGCGCTGGAGGGCAAGGAGACCCGGTTCGGGATCGCCGGGTCGGTGCTGTTCGCGGTGTCCACCACCGGCACGTCGACCGGGGCGGTGAACGCCATGCACGACAGCATGACCGGCGCCGGCGGCGGGATCGTGCTGCTGAACGTCCTGCTCGGCGAGGTCGCGCCGGGCGGGGTCGGCGCCGGGCTCTACGGGATCCTGGTGATGGCGGTGGTCGCGGTGTTCCTGGCCGGGCAGATGGTCGGGCGCACCCCGGAGTACCTGGGCAAGAAGCTCGGCCGCCGGGAGATCACCTGCGCCGCGGTGTCGGTGCTGGTGATGCCCGCGCTGGTGCTGCTCGGGACGGCGCTGACCCTCGCGCTGCCCGGCGTCGCCGCCGGTGCGGTGGACGACGCGGGCCCGCACGGCTTCACCGAGGTGCTCTACGCGTGGGCGTCGGCCGCGAACAACAACGGATCGGCGTTCGCCGGGCTCACCGCGACCGGCGACTTCCTGCAGGGCGGGCTCGGGGTGGCGATGCTGCTCGGCCGGTTCCTGCCGATCCTGGCGGTGCTCTGCCTGGCCGGGTCGCTGGCGGTCCGGCCCCGGGTGCCCGCGGGCGCCGGGACGCTGCCCACCGACGGGCCGCTGTTCGGCACGCTGCTGGGCGGGACGGTGCTGCTGGTGTCGGCGCTGACCTTCCTCCCGGCGCTCGCGCTCGGCCCGATCGCCGAGGCGCTGTCGTGAGCCGGCCCGAGGAGCCCCGGGCGGCCACGCCGGTGCCGGACGGCGCAGACGGCGCAGACGGCCGGTCCGCCGGGCCCGGCGCGGCGGCACCGGTGCCGGACGGCGCAGACGGCGACCCGTACGCCGTGACCGGCACGTGCGGCGCGACCGGCACGTGCGGCCCGACCGGCGAGACCGGCGCGACCGGACCGTCGGTGACCGGCGCCGGCGCGGCGCGGCTGTGGCGGGCCGCCACCGCGGAGGCGGTGCGCAAGCTCGACCCTGCGGGTGCAGGCCCGCAACCCGGTCATGCTCGTGGTGTGGACCGGCGCGGTGCTGGTCACCGGGCTCGCGATCACCGAGCCGGACGTGTTCGCGGCGCTCGTCGCGGCCTGGCTGTGGTTCACCGTGCTGTTCGCCAATCTCGCCGAGGCGGTCGCCGAGGGCCGCGGCCGGGCCCAGGCGGCGTCGCTGCGCGCCACCCGGCGGGACACCGTGGCGCGGCGGCTGCCCGGCGGCGCCGATCCCCGGTCCGGCGCCGGCGGCACCGCGGTCCCGGCCTCCGGGCTGCGGGTCGGGGACCTGGTCGTCGTCGAGGCGGGGGAGACGGTGCCCGGTGACGGCGACGTCGTGCACGGCGTCGCGTCGGTCGACGAGTCCGCGGTGACCGGCGAGTCCGCCCCGGTGATCCGGGAGGCCGGCGGCGACCGCAGCTCGGTCACCGGCGGCACCACCGTGCTGTCCGACCGGATCGTCGTCCGGATCACCACCCGGCCCGGCGAGACCGTCGTCGACCGGATGATCGCGCTGGTCGAGGGCGCCTCCCGGGCCCGCCCACCGAACGAGATCGCGCTCGGCGTGCTGCTGTCCGCGCTGACCGTCGTGCTGGTCCTCGCCGTCGCCTCGATCGCCCCGATGAGCGCGTACGCCGGGTCCCGGGTCCCGCTCGTGGTGCTCGTCGCGCTGCTGGTCTGCCTGATCCCGACGACGATCGGGGCGCTGCTGTCCGCGATCGGCATCGCCGGGATGGACCGGCTGGTCCGGCGCGGTGTGCTCGCCACCTCGGGACGGGCGGTGGAGGCCGCGGGCGACGTCGACACCCTGCTGCTGGACAAGACCGGCACGGTGACCCACGGCAGCCGGCGGGCGACCGCGCTGCACCCGGTCGGCGGGACCGCGCCGGGCGAGCTGGCCGCCGCGGCCCGGCTGGCCAGCCTGGCCGATCCGACGCCGGAGGGGCGCAGCATCGTCGAGCTCTGCGCGTCCGGGTACGGCCTGCCCGCCGGGGCCGACGCCGCGGAGGCGCTCGGGGCGACGGTGCCGTTCAGCGCCCGGACCCGGATGTCCGGGATCGACCTGGACGGCGTCGCGGTGCGCAAGGGCGCCGCCGGTGCGGTGCTGGAGTGGGCCTGGGGGGCTGCCGGCGACCGGGCCGAGGTGGACCGGCTGGTCGAGCAGGTCGCGGCCGGCGGCGGCACCCCGCTGCTGGTGGCGACCGCGCCCGACGGCGGCGCGATCGACCGGCGCGACGCCCGGCTGCTGGGCGTCGTCGAGCTGTCCGACGTCGTCAAACCGGGGATCGCCGAGCGGTTCGCCGAGCTGCGCGCGATGGGCGTCCGCACCGTGATGGTGACCGGCGACAACCCGCGCACCGCCGCGGTGATCGCCGCCCGGGCCGGCGTCGACGAGCACCTGGCCGAGGCCACCCCGGAGGACAAGCTCGCGCTGATCCGCCGGGAGCAGTCCGGCGGACGGCTGGTCGCGATGACCGGCGACGGCACCAACGACGCCCCGGCGCTCGCCCAGGCCGACGTCGGCGTCGCCATGAACACCGGGACGGCGGCGGCGAAGGAGGCCGGGAACATGGTCGATCTCGACTCGGACCCGGCCAAGCTCGTCGACATCGTCGAGATCGGCAAGCAGCTGCTGATCACCCGGGGCGCGCTGACCACCTTCTCGGTCGCCAACGACCTGGCCAAGTACTTCGCGATCCTGCCGGCGATGTTCGCCGGGACGTACCCGGCGCTGGGGGCGCTCGACGTGATGGGGCTGGCCACGCCGCGGTCCGCGGTGCTCTCCGCGGTGGTGTTCAACGCGCTGGTCATCGTGGCGCTGATCCCGCTCGCGCTGCGCGGGGTGCGCTACCGGCCGTCGTCGGCGGCCGCGCTGCTGCGCCGCAACCTGCTCGTCTACGGGATCGGCGGGGTGCTCACGCCGTTCGCCGGCATCGCCCTGATCGATCTCGTCGTCCGCCTGGTCCCGGGGGTGTGAGGTGCTCGCCATCCTGCGCAGACAGGCCGCGGCCGGCCTGCGGCTGCTGCTGGTCATGACGGTGCTGTGCGGCGTCGTCTATCCGCTCGGGATCTGGGCGGTCGCCCGGCTGCCCGGCCTCGCGGGCGCCGCCGAGGGGTCCCTGCTGACCGGCGCCGCCGGGCCCACGGGCTCGTCGCTGATCGGGATCGACCCGGTCGCCGCCGATCCGGCCGCCGATCCGTGGTTCCACACCCGGCCCTCCGCGTCGTCCGCGGACGTGCTCGGCCCGGCCGATCCGGGCACCTCGGGCGGGTCCAACGCGGGCGGCGCCGATCCGGAGCTGCTGGCGGCGGTGACCCTGCGCCGGGAGCTGATCGCGGCCCGGGAGGGGATCCGGCCCGCGGCGGTCCCGGTGGACGCGGTGACGGCGTCGGCGTCCGGCCTGGACCCGCACATCAGCCCCGGCTACGCCGCGCTGCAGGCGCCCCGGGTCGCCCGGGTCACCGGACTGCCGCCCGCACTGGTGGCGGAGCTGGTCGCCGGCGCCACCGACGGCCCCACGTTCGGGATCCTCGGCGAGCCGCGGGTGAACGTTCCCGACCTGAACGCCGCCGTTCGGGAGGCCACCGTGCGCGGGACCGCCGGGACCGGGGATTCCGCGGGGGTGGCGCCGGTCGCCAGAATGGTCCGGTGAACAGGGGTGAGCTGCGGATCCACCTCGGTGCGGCGCCCGGGGTCGGCAAGACCTTCGCCATGCTCGCCGAGGCGCACCGGCGGCGCGACCGGGGCACCGACGTCGTCGTCGGGGTCGTCGAGACGCACGGCCGGGAACGGACCGCCGCCCTGCTGGAGGGCCTGGAGGTGCTGCCCCGCCGGCGCGTCGAGCACGCCGGGACGGTGCTCGCCGAGCTCGACCTGGACGCGGTGCTCGCCCGCAGACCGCAGGTCGTGCTGGTCGACGAGCTGGCGCACACCAACGCCCCGGGCTCGCGGCACGCCAAGCGCTGGCAGGACGTCGAGATCCTGCTCGACGCCGGCATCGACGTGCTGTCCACGGTGAACGTGCAGCACCTGGAGCCGCTCGGCGACGTCGTGCACACGATCACCGGGGCCCGGCAGCGGGAGACGGTGCCCGACGAGGTGGTCCGCCGGGCCGGGCAGCTGGAGCTGGTCGACATCACCCCGGAGGCGCTGCGCCGGCGGCTGGCGCACGGCAACGTCTACCCGGCCGCCCAGGTCGACGCGGCGCTGGCGCACTACTTCCGGCTGCCGAACCTGATCGCGCTGCGCGAGCTCGCGCTGCGCTGGGTCGCCGACGAGGTGGACGTCGCGCTGCGCAGGCACCGGGCCGCGGAGAAGGTCACCGACGTCTGGGAGACCCGGGAGCGGGTCGTCGTCGCGCTGACCGGCGGACCGGAGTCGGAGACGGTGCTGCGCCGCGCGGCGCGGATCGCGAAACGGGCCGGACCGGCCGACCTGCACGCGGTGCACGTGCTGCGCGGCGACGGCCTGGCCCCGGCGACACCGGCGTCGGTGGACCGGCTCCGCACGCTCGCCGCGGACGTCGGCGCCACCTTCCACACCGCCGTCGGTGACGGCGGCGCGGACTCGGTCCTGCGCGCGCTGCTCGACTTCGTGCGCGGCGTGAACGCCACCCAGCTGGTGCTCGGGACGTCCCGGCGGACCCGGCTGGCCCGGCTGTTCGACCCGGGGATCGCGGCCCGGGTGGTGCAGGAGTCCGGGCCGATCGACGTGCACATGGTCACCCACGACGCGGCGGGCCGGGCGCTGCGGCTGCCCGCGCTGCGCGGCGCGCTGCCGCTGTCCCGGGCGGCGGCCGGCTGGCTGCTGGCGCTGCTCGGGCCCTGCGTGGTGACCGTCGCCGGGCTGCTGGTGGCGGCGGACCGGATCGACGTGACCACCGACGCGATGCTCTACCTGCTCGCGACCGTGCTCGCCGCGCTGGTCGGCGGCCTCGGCCCGGCGCTGCTGGCCGCGGTGCTCGGCGGGGTGCTGCTGAGCTGGTTCCACTACCCGCCGCTGTACTCGCTGGCGATGGAGAGCACCGGCAACGTGGTCAGCATCGTGACCATGCTGCTGGTCGGGGTGCTGGTCGCGCTGGTGGTGGACCGGGCGGCGCGGCGCGCCGAGCAGGCCGCGCGGGCCCGGGCCGAGGCGGCGCTGCTCGCCTCGTTCGCGCGGACCGTGCTGACCGGCGACGAGCCGCTGCCCCGGCTGCTGACCCAGGTCCGGGAGGCGTTCGGGCTCCGGAGCACCGCGCTGCTGGAACGCGGGCCGGACCGGGTCTGGTCCGCCGTCGCGGTGTCCGGCCCGGACGGGTGCGCGCGCCCGGAGCTGGCCGACGTCGACGTCGTCGTCGAGGAGGGACTGCACCTGGTCGGCACCGGGCGCGCACTGCCCGCCTCGGACCGGCGGCTGCTGGAGACCGTCGGCGGGCAGGCGCTGCTGGCGCTGCGCGGCGAGCGGGCCGCGGCCGGTGCCGCCGCCGCCGAGCGCCGGGCGGCGGTCAACGAGACCCGCGGCGCGCTGCTGTCGGCCGTCGGGCACGATCTGCGCAGCCCGCTGACCTCGATCAAGGCTGCCGCCGGGAGCCTGCGGGACCCGTCGCTGCCGCTCTCGCCCGCCGACCGGGCCGAGCTGCTCGCGACCGTCGAGGAGTCCGCGGACCGGCTGACCGGGCTGGTGGAGAACCTGCTGGACTCCTCCCGGCTCGCCGCCGGTGCGGTGACCCCGCTGCTCGCCCCGGTCGGCTACGGCGAGGTGGCGGCCACCGCGCTGCTCGGCGTCGAGGGCGCCGAGCGGGTGCGGATCGAGTTCTGCGAGGACGTCCCGGACGTGCTCGCCGACGCGGGACTGCTGGAACGGGTGGTGGCGAACGTGATCGACAACGCGGTACGGCACGGCGGCGCGCCGGGATCGGATCCCGACGTGGTGCTGCGGGCCAGCGCGCACGCCGACCGGGTGGAGCTGCGGGTGGTCGATCGCGGCCCGGGCGTCCCGCACCGCCGGTGGGACGACCTGTTCGCCGCGTTCCAGCGGCTCGGCGACCGGGACGCGGCCGCCGGGCTCGGGCTCGGGCTGTCGGTGGCCCGCGGGCTGACCGCCGCGATGCACGGCGAGCTGACCGCGGAGGACACCCCCGGCGGCGGGCTCACCGTCGTCGTCTCGCTGCCGGTGGCGCCGGCCGGGGCACGCCGGTGAGCGGGCGCGGCACCCGGGTGCTGGTCGTCGACGACGATCCGCAGATCCTGCGTGCGCTGCGGATCAACCTGACCGCGCACGGCTACTCGGTGACCGTCGCCGCGGACGGTTCGGCCGCGCTGCGGGCGGCCGCGGACGGCCATCCGGACGTCGTCGTCCTCGATCTCGGGCTGCCCGACCTGGACGGCACCGAGGTGATCGCCGGACTGCGCGGCTGGAGCACGATCCCGATCCTGGTGCTGTCGGCCCGCGCCGACTCCTCGGGCAAGGTCCGTGCGCTCGACGCCGGGGCGGACGACTACGTGACCAAGCCGTTCGGGATGGCGGAGCTGCTGGCCCGGCTGCGCGCCGCGGTCCGGCGGGCGGCGGTGTCCGCGGTCGACGGGGAGGCCGTCGTGACCACCGACGACTTCACGGTCGACCTGGCGGCGAAGACCGTGGTGCGGACCGGCGGCGAGGAGGTGCACCTGACGCCCACCGAGTGGGGGATCCTGGAGCTGCTGGTGCGGCACCGCGGCAAGCTGGTCGGCCAGCGGCAGGTGCTGCACGAGGTGTGGGGCCCGAGATACGACACCGAGACCCACTACCTGCGGGTCTACCTGGCCCAGCTGCGGCGCAAGCTCGAACCGGTGCCGGCCCGCCCGCGGTACCTGATCACCGAGGCCGGGATGGGCTACCGGTTCGACGGCTGAGCGGCCGGCTCAGCGCCCGAAGTTCTGGGTCCAGTAGCCGCCGGCCAGGCCGACGCCGATCGTGGACAGCGAGCAGTCGAGGATGTTCTTGCGGTGTCCCGGCGAGGCCATCCAGTCCGCGACGACGGTGGCCGCGTCCGGCTGCCCGGCCGCGATGTTCTCCGCACCGGGGGAGGGGTAGCCGGCCGCCGTCATCCGGTCGGCGAAGTCCCGGCCGTCCCGGCTGTCGTGCGAGAAGTAGCCGTTCGCGGCCATGTCCTCGCTGTGCCCCTGGGCGGCCGCGTTGATCCGCGGGTCCACCCGCAGCGCGCTGCAGCCCGCGGCCGCCCGCTCCACGTTGGTGAGTTCGACGACCAGGGCGAGCTGCCCGGTGAGCCCGGCCGCGGCCGGTACCGGGCGACCGGCGTCGCCCGCGGCGGCCCGGCCCGCGTCCGCCCCGGGGCGCGCGGCGGCCGTGTTCCCTGCGCTCGCCGCGGCGGCGGCTGCTGCTGCGTCGGCCGTGGTCCGGGCCACCGCCGCCGCGGCCGCCGCCCTGGCCGGGGCACCCGGATCGGCCGGGGCGGTGGCGAAGGCGTCCCGGGCGGCCCGCGCGGCGTCCAGCGCCGGCGGCGGCGCCGGGTCCGCCGGGGCCGGTCCGGCCGTGGGCAGCGCGGCCGATGCCGCGCCGACCGGGCGCAGCGGGACGGTCTCCTCGACCGGGCCCACCGGTCCGGGCAGCCACGTACCCAGCGGGGTGAGTGGCGCCGCCATGGCCAGCACGGCACCCGCACCGACGCCGCCGAGCACGGCTCTGGTGGCGCGCGGTGTACGTGATCTTGTCACGGTCGGGTAACGTACCAGCACTGTGAGTAGCAGCACAGATTCGGCCGTTCGGCTCATCGCATGGGTCCAGGGAGACGTACAGGGCGTCGGTTTCCGCTGGTGGACCCGCGCCCGCGCACTGGAGCTCGGACTCGTCGGGCAGGCCCGCAACCTGCGCGACGGGCGGGTCGCGGTGACCGCGGAGGGTGACCGGGGAGCCTGCGGGCAGCTGCTGGACCTGCTCCGCGGACCGGACACCCCGGGCCGGGTGACCGCGGTGGCCGAGCAGTGGGGCGAGCCGGCAGGCGCGTTCGAGGGCTTCACCGAGGCCTGAGCCGGGCACCGGGCGTCACGGCCGGGAGATCACCGACGAGTTCCTGTCGGTACCGGGGTCTACAACGGTGCACACCGACCCGAAGGAGCCCGCCATGGCCGTCTCGATGAACCCGTACCTGCACTTCGACAACGCCTCCCGGCAGGCGATGGAGTTCTACCGCTCGGTGTTCGGCGGTGAGCTGAGCATCATGACCTTCGGCGACATGGGCGCCGAGGGTCCGGTGCCGCCGCCGGACGGGGTGATGCACGCCTACCTGCAGACACCGGACGGCTTCGCGCTGATGGCGTCCGACGGCGACCCGGAGCGGCCGGTCGGGGCCGATCCGGCGGGCGTCTCGATCAGCATCTCGGGCGACGACATCGGCCGGCTGGAGGGCTGGTTCGGCGCGCTCGCCGACGGCGGCGTCGTCGACGTGCCGTTCGAGAAGCAGATGTGGGGCGACGTGTTCGGTCAGGTCACCGACCGGTTCGGGGTGCGCTGGCTGGTGAACGCGACGGCGCCGGCGGCCTGACCGGCGCCGGGCGGGTCGTCCCGGGCGGGCGCCCCGCCCCCGGTAACCTGGCGGCTTCCCCCGCAGCTGGAGTCCGCACCCGTGCACCTGAAGACGCTGACGATGAAGGGCTTCAAGTCCTTCGCCTCGGCCACCACGCTGCGTCTGGAGCCGGGGATCACCTGCGTGGTCGGGCCCAACGGCTCGGGCAAGTCCAACGTGGTGGACGCGATCAGCTGGGTGCTCGGCGAGCAGGGCGCCAAGGCGCTGCGCGGCGGCAAGATGGAGGACGTCATCTTCGCCGGCACCTCCGGCCGGTCGCCGCTGGGCCGTGCCGAGGTCACGCTGACGATCGACAACAGCGACGGCGCGCTGCCGATCGACTACTCCGAGGTCTCGGTGACCCGCCGGATGTTCCGCGACGGCGCCGGCGAGTACGAGATCAACGGCTCCCGCGCCCGGCTGCTGGACGTCCAGGAGCTGCTGTCCGACTCCGGCATCGGCCGGGAGATGCACGTGATCGTCGGGCAGGGCCAGCTGGACGGCGTGCTGCAGTCCAGGCCGGAGGACCGGCGGGCCTACATCGAGGAGGCGGCCGGGGTCCTCAAGCACCGCAAGCGCAAGGAGAAGGCGCTGCGGAAGCTGGACGCGATGCAGGCCAACCTGACCCGGCTCACCGACCTCACCGCCGAGCTGCGCCGCCAGCTCAAGCCGCTGGGCAGGCAGGCCGAGATCGCGCGCCGGGCCCAGTCGGTGCAGACCGAGCTGCGGGACGCCCGGCTCCGGCTGGCCGCCGACGACGTCGTCACCCTGCAGGGCGAGGTCGCCCGCGAGGAGGCCGGCCAGGAACAGGCCCGGCGGCGCCGCGCCGAGGTCGAGGAGCAGCTCGCCGAGGCCCGGGAGAGCGAACAGGCGCTCGCCGCCGCCCTCGCCGAGGACGCGCCGCGGCTCGCCGCCGCCCAGGACACCTGGTACCAGCTGTCCGCGCTGGCCGAGCGGTTGCGCGGGACGGTCCGGCTGGCCCAGGAACGGGTCCGCCACCTCACCTCGTCGGAGGCCGCCGAGCGCACCCCCGGCCGGGACCCGGACGAGACCGAGGCCGAGGCGGACGCGATCGCCGAGCAGGAGGAGGAGCTGCTCGCCGCGGTCGCCGAGGCCCGGCGCCGGCTCGACGAGGTGGTCGAGGAGAAGGCCGAGCGGGAGCGCACCCTGGCCGCCGCGGAGCGCGAGCACCGGGCGGCGGTCCGGGCGCTCGCCGACCGGCGGGCCGGCATCGCGACCCTGGCCGGCAAGGCCGACGCGCTGCGCTCCGGGGCGGCGGCGACCGCCGAGGAGATCGAGCGGCTGTCCGAGGCGCTCACCGAGGCGGCCGCCCGGACCGAGCAGGCGCGGGCCGAGCTGGAGTCGGCCCGGGAGTCGCTGGGCGTCGGACCCGGTGACGGTGACGGTGACGGGGACGCGCTCGCCGTCCGGGTCGAGCAGGCCGAGGCCGCACACCGGGCGGCCGCCGAGCGGGTCGCCGAGCTGGTGCGCGCCGAGCGGGACGCCGAGCAGCGCCGGGCGCACTGGCGGGCCCGGGTGGACGCGCTCGGCGTCGGCCTGGTCCGCCGGGACGGCACCGGGGCGCTGCTGGACTCCGAGCCGGACGGGCTGCTGGGCGCGGTCGCCGAGCTCGTCGTCGTCGATCCGGCGGGGCGGGCCGCGGTGGCGGCCGCGCTCGGCGAGGTCGCCGAGGGCGTCGCGGTCGCGTCGCTGCCGTCGGCGGCCGCCGCACTGCGCGCGCTGCGCGCCGGGGACTCCGGCCGGGCCGCGCTGCTGGTCGGTGCCGACGGCGCCGCCGCCGGGCCACCGGTCCCGGTCGCCGCCCCGGCGGGCGAGCCGCCGGCGGGCCGGTGGGCGGCCCGGTTCGTCACCGCGCCGCCCGCGCTCGGCGCGGCGCTCGCCGCCCTGCTGCACGACGTCGTGGTGGTCGACGACCTGGACGCCGCGGCGGCCGTGCTGACCGCCCGCCCCGGGCTGACCGTGGTCACCACCGACGGCGACCTGCTGACCGCGCACGCCGCCCGCGGCGGCGCCGGTGCGGGGGAGGGCGCGCTGCAGCTGCAGGCCGCGGTGGACGACGCGATCGCCGAGCGGGACCGGGTGGACGCCGAGCTGGAGTCGCTGCGGCCGACCTGCGAGGGCGCCCGCGCCGAGGAGCGGGCCCGGGCCGGTGACCTGGAGCAGGCCAGGGCCGCGGTCACCGAGGCGGAGAAGCGGCGCTCCGCCGCCGCCGCCCAGCTCGGCCGGCTGGAGCAGGTCGTCACCTCGGCCGGTGCGGAGGCGCAGCGGCTGCGCGAGCGGCGCGACACCGTGGAGGCCCGCCGCTCCGAGTCGCTGATCGAGCTGGAGGCCGCCGAGCACCAGCTCTCGATCGCCGAGGACGTCCCGGTCGACGACGAGCCGGACACCGAGCTGCGCGACGAGGCCGCCGAGCGGGTCGAGGAGGTCCGTTCCGAGGAGGTCGAGTGCCGGCTGGCGCTGCGTACCGCGGAGGAGCGGGCCCGGGCGATCGCCGGCCGGGCCGAGTCGCTGCGCCGGCAGGCGCAGTCCGAGCGCCAGGCCAGGGCCCGGGCCGCGGCGGCCGCGCAGGAGCGGGAACGGGCCGGCGAGATCGCCCGGCTGGTCGTCGACGCGGGGGAGACGGCGGTCGCCCGGATCGAGCTCTCGCTCGCCGCCGCGGCCGCGGAGCGCGACGAGATCCAGGCCGCCCGGGCCGACCGGGACCGGGCGCACCGCGAGGCCCGGGACGCGACCACCCGGCTGACCGCGCTGCTGGAGAAGCTGACCGACGCCGTGCACCGCGACGAGATGGTGCGCCAGCAGACCCGGATGCGGCTCGAGCAGCTGACCGAGCGGGTCCTCGCCGAACACGGCATCGGCATCGACGACCTGGTCGCCGAGTACGGGCCGGACGTGCCGGTCCCGGCGTCGGAGGCGGAGACCGCCGAGTACGAGGCCGCCCGCGAGCGCGGCGAGCAGGTGTCGGCGCCGCCGCCGGTGCCGTTCGACCGGGCCACCCAGGAGCGCAGGCTCAAGCGTGCCGAGAAGGACCTCGCCCAGCTGGGCAAGGTCAATCCGCTGGCGCTGGAGGAGTTCGCCGCGCTCGAGGAGCGCTACCGGTTCCTGTCCACCCAGCTCGAGGACCTCAAGAACACCCGCCGGGACCTGCTGACCGTGGTCCGCGAGGTGGACGACAAGATCCTCCAGGTCTTCACCACCGCCTACCACGACGTGGCCAGGGAGTTCGAGACCGTCTTCGCGACGCTGTTCCCCGGCGGCGACGGCCGGCTCGTCCTGACCGATCCCGAGGACATGCTGACCACCGGCATCGAGGTCGAGGCCCGGCCGCCCGGCAAGAAGGTGAAGCGGCTGTCGCTGCTCTCCGGAGGCGAGCGGTCGCTGACCGCGATGGCGCTGCTGGTCGCGATCTTCCGGGCGCGGCCGTCGCCGTTCTACGTGCTCGACGAGATCGAGGCGGCCCTCGACGACGTCAACCTCCGCCGGCTCATCTCGCTGCTGGAGGAGCTGCGCTCGGCCAGCCAGCTGATCGTCATCACCCACCAGAAGCCGACCATGGAGGTCGCCGACGCGCTGTACGGCGTGTCCATGCGCGGCGACGGCATCACCCAGGTCATCTCGCAGCGGCTGCGGCCCGCCTCCTGACGTCCGGCCCGCGCCGCGTCCCGGTGTCGCGCGCGGCCGGGAACCCGGGCGTGGCAGGGTTGTGCGGGTGACCACGCAGACCATCTGGATCGTCGTCGCGGTCGTCGTCGCCGTGCTGCTCGTCGCCGTCCTCGCCGGGGTGCTGATCGCCCGGCGACGGCGGATCAGTCTGCGCTCCGACGACGAGTCGACACCCGAGCTCGAGACCGACCGGCAACCCCCGCGCGGCGGCAGCTACCAGGCCGGCGGCGGGTTCGACTTCGCCTCGGGGACGGCCACGGCACCCGAGCGCCCCGCCGGACCCGAGCGCCCCGGCGCCGGACCCGACGGCGCGGCTCCGGACTCGCCCCCGGGCACCGACCGGGCCCCGGGCTCGCGCCCGGGCACCGACCCGGCCCCCGGCTCGCGTCCGGCCTCCGATGCCGCGACCGGCACGGCCACCGGCACCGGCACGGCCACCGGCTCGGGCACCGACTCCGACTCCGGCGCCGGTACGGCTCTCGACGAGGGCCCGACCGCCGACGAGGTGCGCACGCCGCCCGGCGGCACGCCGGTCGTCGGCGGCGCGACCGAGGCCCGGACACCACCCGGGGGCATCCCGGTGAGCATTGCGCCGCCGGTCACCTCCCGCCGGTCGCCGAGCGGCCCGACCGTCCGGACCGAGCCCACCCCGGCAGCTCCGGCGGACCGGGGCAGCGGCGCACCCGGCGAGAGCCGGGTCATCGACACCGCCGAGGCCAGCAAGGACCCGGAGACGCGGCAGCTCGCCCGTCCGGACGTCGCGCCCGGCGGTCCGGCCGCGGACGCGGGGGCCACCGAGCAGCTCCCGGCGCCCGACGGCGCGGTCACCCAGCAGCTCCCGACGACCGGCGGGGCGGCGACCGAGCAGCTCCCGGCAGCGGACGGGGCGGTCACCGAGCAGCTCCCGGCGCCCGGGACCGCGCCGACTGCGCAAACGGCGCCGACCGCGCCGACCGCGCCGACTGAGCCGACTGCGCCGACCGAGCCGACAGCGCCGACTGCGCCGACCGAGCCGGTCGCCCGTCCGGACACCGGCACGGCGCCCGGCGGGACCGCGCCGACCACCGCGCCGACCACCGCGCCGACCACCGCGCCGACCACCGCGCCGACCACCGCGCCGACCACCGCGGACCCGGCCGCCCCCACCACCCCCACCGAGGACATCGCCCCCGCCGAGGGCCGGATCGGCCGCCTGCGCGGCAGGCTGTCGCGTTCGCGGTCCGGGCTCGGCCAGAGCCTGCTCGGCCTGCTCGGCGCCGGCGACCTCGACGACGAGTCCTGGGAGGACGTCGAGGCCACCCTGCTCCAGGCCGATCTCGGCCCGGAGATGACCGCGGAGATCACCGAGCGGCTGCGCGAGCAGCTCGCCGCCCGCGGCGTGCGCACCGCCGAGCAGGTCCGCCAGACGCTGCACGACGTGCTGGTCGAGGCGCTCGACACCGGCCAGAACCGGTCGGTGCACGCGCTGCCGCACGACGGCCGTCCGGCGGTGCTGCTCGTCGTCGGCGTGAACGGCACCGGCAAGACCACCACCACCGGCAAGCTCGCCCGGGTACTCGTCGCCGGCGGCCGCCGGGTCACCCTCGGCGCCGCGGACACGTTCCGCGCGGCCGCGGCCGAGCAGCTGGTCACCTGGGGCGAACGCTCCGGGGCCGGGGTCGTGCGCGGCCCCGAGGGCGCCGATCCGGCGTCGGTGGCGTTCGAGGCGGTCAAGCGCGGCACCGACGACGCCGTCGACGCCGTCCTGCTCGACACCGCGGGCCGGCTGCACACCAAGACCGGCCTGATGGACGAGCTGGGCAAGGTCAAGCGGGTGGTGGAGAAGCAGGCCCGGGTCGACGAGGTGCTGCTCGTGCTCGACGCCACCACCGGCCAGAACGGGCTCACCCAGGCCCGGGTGTTCGGCGAGGTCGTCGACGTCACCGGGATCGCGCTCACCAAGCTCGACGGGACGGCCAAGGGCGGCATCGTGTTCCGGGTGCAGCGTGAGCTCGGCGTCCCGGTGAAGCTGGTCGGTCTCGGCGAGGGGCCGGACGACCTGGCCCCGTTCGAGCCGAAGGCGTTCGTCGACGCGTTGCTCAACTGAGCGCGAGGCTCCGCCACGGAGGAACCCGCTACTCCGTGCGGAGCCTCACAAACTGGACCTTTCGGATGACATTACGGCCCCGGGATCCAGTTGTGTAACCGAAGCGTCATGAGCCCGGCGGCTCTGTTAACGCATGCGAAACGCACGAGGATCGACGGCGAAACACGACCTGACCATGCTTCCCGCCCAGTCAGACATGACAGACCTGGGAGGGTTAACCAGTGGAAGGTCTCAACAGCGGCGATACCGCGTGGATCTTGACGTGTGCCGCGTTCGTGATGCTCATGACGCCGGGCCTGGCGTTGTTCTACGGCGGTCAGGCCGGCTCGAAGAGCGTCCTGAACATGATGATGATGGTGTTCAGCGCGCTGGGTCTGGTCGGCGTCCTCTGGGTGCTGTACGGCTACTCGCTGGTGTTCGGCGCCGACATCGGCGGCGGGCTCCTCGGTAACCCGACGACCTACTTCGGTCTCACCTCCATCCTGGAGAACGACGAGGCCTCCGAGGTGGTTCCGCAGCTCGCTGTGGTCGGTTTCCAGGCGATGTTCGCGATCCTCACCACCGCACTGATCGCCGGTGCGGCGGCGGACCGGATGAAGTTCGGCTCCTGGCTGCTGTTCTCGGGCCTCTGGGCCACGCTGGTCTACTTCCCGGTCGCGCACTGGGTCTTCGACCTCGACCAGGGCTGGATCGCCACCAGCCTCGGCGCGCTGGACTTCGCCGGTGGTACCGCGGTCCACATCAACGCCGGTGTCGCCGCCCTGGTGCTCTGCATCATCATGGGCAAGCGCCGCAGCTGGCCGCGTGAGGCCGCCCGCCCGCACAACCTGACGCTGGTCATGCTCGGTGCCGGCATGCTGTGGTTCGGCTGGTTCGGCTTCAACGCCGGTTCGTCCGGTGCCGCCGACTGGGCCGCCGCGTTCGCCTTCACCAACACCGTCGCCGCGACCGCCGCCGCCATCCTGGGCTGGCTGCTCGTCGAGAAGCTGCGCTACGGCAAGGCCACCTCGCTCGGTGCCGCGTCCGGCATCGTGGCCGGTCTGGTCGCCATCACCCCGGCCGCCGCCGCGATCTCCCCGGTCGGCGCGCTGATCGTCGGTGCGATCGCCGGTGCGCTGAGCGCCTACGCGGTCGGCCTCAAGTACAAGCTGGGCTACGACGACTCGTTCGACGTCGTCGGCGTCCACTTCGTCGCCGGCCTCTGGGGCACCCTGGCCATCGGCTTCTTCGGCACCGCGGTGGCGCCGGACGAGACCAACGGTCTGTTCTACGGCGGCGGCGTGACGCAGCTGGGCATCCAGGCGGTCGCCGCGCTGGCGACCATCGTCTACTGCGCCATCGTCACCACGATCATCGTCTACATCGTCAAGTTCACGATCGGCCTGCGGGTCGAGGACGAGGCGGAGCAGGCCGGTATCGACGAGGCCGAGCACGCCGAGACCGGCTACGAGCTGTCCGGCCTGCGTGGCGGCGCCGGCCTCGGCTCCGCGCCGAAGCCCCCCGCCTCGGCGGAGCCGACCACCCCGGCGAAGCAGGAGGCCTGACCCATGAAGCTCGTGACAGCAATCGTCAAGCCGTTCGTCCTCGAGGACGTCAAGGGTGCGCTCGAGCAGATCGGCGTGCTGGGGCTGACGATCAGCGAGGTCCAGGGCTACGGCCGGCAGAAGGGCCACACCGAGGTCTACCGGGGCGCCGAGTACTCGGTCGACTTCGTGCCCAAGGTCCGGGTCGAGGTCGTCGTGGACGACGCCCTGCTGGACAAGGTCGTGGACGCGGTCGTCGAGGCAGCCCGCACCGGCAAGATCGGTGACGGGAAGGTCTGGGTGACGGCCGTCGAGACCGTCGTCCGGGTCCGCACCGGCGAGCGCGGAACCGACGCGATCTGAGCTCGGATATCAGCGGGCGGGCCCGTCGCATCCCTACGGGGGTTGCGGCGGGCCCGTCCGCCGTCCGGGCTCGAACCGGACATACCGGCGCCATCGAGGCGACCGGGGGTCGAACGAGCAGAAAGCGGGTGGCGCGGGGAGATGACGGTCCTCGGGTCGGGTGAGGCGGCGGACCTGGTCAAGGCGAAGTCGGTCCTCCTGGAGTCCAACGGCCGGCACCACCACGGTCCGGAGGCGTTGCGGGCCGCGCTGGTCGACCTGCACGACTTCTGGCTCGCGTCGCGCTGCGCGACGCTGGGCATCGGCGGCGAGGGCGGCGGGGTCGCCCTGGTGGCCGTCGGCGCGCTGGGCCGCCGCGACCTGTGTCCGTACTCCGATCTCGACCTGGTCCTGCTGCACGACGGGCGCAAGGGCATCGACACCCTCGCCGAACAGCTCTGGTACCCGCTGTGGGACGCCGGCATCGGGCTGGACCACTCGGTCCGCACCCCCGGCCAGGCCGTCCAGGTCGCGACCACCGACCTGCGCGCCGCGCTCGGGCTGCTGGAGGCGCGGCACATCGCCGGCGACGGCGCCCTGTCGGGCAAGGTCCGGGACGCCGTCCGGCAGGCCTGGCGGGCGGGCATCCGGAGCCGGTTCGACGAGATCGTGGAGACCACCACCGAGCGCTGGCGGCGCAACGGCGACGTCGCGCACCGGATCGAACCGGACCTCAAGAGCGGCCACGGCGGGCTGCGCGACATCCAGCTGGTCGACGCGCTCGCGACCGCCCAGCTGGTCGACCGGCCGTCCACCGAGGTGGTGGAGGCCAGGACGCTGCTGCTGAACGTGCGCACCGAGCTGCACCGGCTCTCCGGCCGCTCCCGGGACGTGCTGCGCGCCCAGGACGCCGACGAGATCGCGGCGAGCGTCGGCTTCACCGACGTCGGCGACCGCTTCGACCTGGCCAGGGCGCTGTCCGGCGCGGCGCGGGCGGTCGCCTTCAGCGCCGAGGTCGGCCTGCGCCAGGCGCGCAACGCGCTGCCCCGCCGCGGACTGGCCGCGCTGCGCCGGGCGCCCGTGCGGCGCCCGCTGGACTCCGGCGTCGTCGAGCACGGCGGTGAGGTCGGCCTGGCCCGTGACGCCTCGGCGGCGAAGGACCCGGCCCTGGTGCTGCGGGTCGCCGCCACCGCGGCCCGGACCGGGCTGCCGATCTCGGCCGGCACCCTGACCCGGCTCGCCGACACCGCCCCCGAGCTGCGCACACCGTGGCCGCGGGCGGCGCTGGCGGAGCTGCTCGCGCTGCTCGGCACCGGCCAGGCGATCGTCGACGTGATCGAGTCGCTGGACCGGACCGGGCTGTGGGGCCGGCTGTTCCCCGAGTGGGGTGCGGTGCGCGACCTGCCCCCGCGGGACCGCACGCACGTGTGGACGGTCGACCGGCACCTGGTCGAGGTCTGCGCGCAGGCCGCCCGGCTGACCACCCGGGTGTCCCGGCCGGACCTGCTGCTGGTCGGCGCGCTGCTGCACGACATCGGCAAGGGCCGCGGCGGCGACCACTCGGTGGTGGGGGAGTCCCTGGTCCGCCAGATCGGTGACCGGCTCGGGATGCGCGAGTCCGACGTCGAGATGCTCGCCGCGATGGTCCGCCACCACCTGCTGCTCCCGCACACCGCCACCCGTCGTGACCCGGAGGACCCGGCGACGGTGACCCGGGTGCTGGACACCCTGCGGGCCGCCGTCGGCGTCGACGACGAGCGGGTCGCGGTACTGGTCGAGCTGCTCGACGCGCTCGCCGAGGCGGACTCGCTCGGCACCGGGCCCGGGGTGTGGAGCCCGTGGCGGCGCACCCTGATCCAGGGGCTGGCCGGACGCTGCCTGAGCGCGCTCGACGGGCGGCCGTTCGTCGAGCCGGGCCCGCCCGACCCGGCGTACAAGGAGATGATCGAGGCGGTCGTCGAGGACGGGGCGCCGCAGGTCCGGTTCTCCACCGGCGACGACGTCGCGACCGTCGCCGTCGCGCTGCCCGACGGGCGCGGCGCGCTCTCCGCGGTCGCCGGCGTGGTGGCCCTGCACTCGTTGCAGGTGCACACCGCCGACGTCGCGATCACCCCGGCCGGCGACGGCGGGGCGGTCGCGGTCCTCACGTTCGCGGTGACCCCGCGGTTCGGCGGGCTGCCCGATCCGGCGCTCGTCCGCTCCGACCTGATCCGGGTGCGGGCCGGATCGCTCGGGCTGCCCGAGGCGCTGGCCCGCAAGGAACGCGACTACGCGCCGTCGACGCCGGAGGTCGAGCGGACCGCGCCGCCGCGGGTGCTCTGGTTCGACGACGAGGCCAGCGGCGCGGTCGTCCTGGAGCTGCGCGGCACCGACCGGATCGGGCTGCTGCACCACGTCACCGCAGCCCTCGAACGGACCGGGGTGGACCTGGTCTGGGCCCGGGTGGAGACGCTCGGCGCCTCGATCGTCGACTCCTTCGGGATCGCCGGGTCGCCGGACCGGGCGGCCCGCCGGGAGATCGAACGGGCGGTGCTCGCCGCCGCGGCGGCCCGTCCGCGGGCCTGACCCGCGGCCCGCTGCGCGCTCCGCGAGCATCGCCCCTCGGCGTGTCCACCCGCGTTCGCGCGGTCTTGCCGCGTTCGCACGGGTTCGCCGCGTTCGCACGGGTTCGCCGCGTTCGCACGGGATTCGATCCCGTGCGAACGTGACGAACCCGTGCGGCTGTGGTCGGGGTGTGGATCGCGCGGGCGGGCAGCGGCGCGATGTGTGCCCCGATCCCGGCTCCGCGCTGGGGTGCCCCGGCATGAGGGCCCGCGCCGACGGGCCCGGTGCGAGGACCTGCATCGGCGGGCCCGTTGTGAGGGCCCGCGCCGACGGGCCCGGTGTTGGGGCCCGCGCCGACCGCCCCGGTGCGAGGACTTGCTCCGACGGCTCCGGCACGAGGGCCGCGCCGACCGCCCCGGCACGAGGAGCAGCACCGACGGCCCCGGCGCGATGCGCCCACAGCCCGGCGCGAGCTGCCAGGACCGACCCCACGCCACGAGGCCCCGCCCCGCGCAACAGAACCCGGGCCCCACAGCCCACACGATCGGAACAGATGAGGACGATCCCCACCGAACGGAACCGAGGCGACGCCCCGCCCATCCTGCACGACAGGCCGTGTTCGTGATGGAACGATCCGTGACTCCGGACCGTTGCGTCGTGCATGAGCCTTGCGCGCGCCGTCGATCCGCTCGTCGTCCCGCTTCCCGGCCGGACCCTGCTGCTGGTCGCCGGGCTGCCCGGAGCCGGGAAGTCCACGCTGCTGGCGGCGATGACCGCGCCGGCCGGTGTCCGGGTGCTCGACTCCGGCGCCGCCCGCAGCGTCCTGGCGCGCCGGCTCCCCGCGGCGACGCCGTACCGGTCGTACCGCTGGCTCACCCATCTGGCGCACCGGACCGGCGTCGTGCTGGCCTGCGCCGGCCGGGACGAGACCGTGGTGGTCCACCTGCCTGCGACCTCGGCCGCGGTCCGGGCGGCGGTCCGGGTGCTGGCCAGGGCGTCGCGCCGGGCCCCGCACCTGCTGTGGCTGGACGTGCGCCCGGACCAGGCGCTGGCCGGGCAGCGGGCCCGCGGCCGGGTGGTGCGTCCGCGGCCGTTCGCGGTGCACGTCGAGCGCGCCAGGTCGACCTCCGAACGGCTGCGTGCGGGCCGCGAACGGGGCTGGACCTCGGTCCGCACCGCGGATCGCTCCGGCGCCCGCCGGGGCCTGGCACTGGCCAAGTAGGCTGGTAAGGGTGTTCGACTCCCTCTCCGAGCGGCTCGGATCCACGCTGCGTGACCTCCGCGGCAAGGGCCGGCTCTCCGACGCCGACATCGACGCCACCGCGCGCGAGATCCGGATCGCCCTGCTGGAGGCGGACGTCGCGCTGCCGGTGGTCCGCCAGTTCATCAACCGGGTCAAGGAGCGGGCCAAGGGTGCGGAGGTCTCGCAGGCCCTGAACCCCGCCCAGCAGGTCGTCAAGATCGTCAACGAGGAGCTCGTGGCGATCCTCGGCGGCGAGACCCGGCGGTTGAACCTGGCCAAGGAACCGCCGACCGTCATCATGCTGGCCGGTCTGCAGGGTGCCGGTAAGACGACGCTGGCGGGCAAGCTGGCCCGCTGGCTCAAGGGGCAGGGGCACACCCCGCTGCTGGTGGCCTGCGACCTGCAGCGCCCCAACGCCGTCAACCAGCTGCAGATCGTCGGCGAGCGGGCCGGGGTGCCGACGTTCGCGCCGCACCCGGGTGCCACCGGCTCCGGTGAGCCGTCGGAGACCTCGGCCCACCCGCCCGGCGACCCGGTCGCCGTCGCCCGCGACGGCATCGCGCACGCCCGCGACAAGCAGTACGACGTCGTCGTCGTCGACACCGCGGGCCGGCTCGGCGTCGACGAGGAGCTGATGCGCCAGGCGTCCGACATCCGGACGGCGGTGCAGCCCGACGAGGTCCTGTTCGTCGTCGACGCGATGATCGGTCAGGACGCGGTCGCCACCGCGGAGGCGTTCCGGGACGGGGTCGGCTTCACCGGCGTCGTACTGACCAAGCTCGACGGCGACGCCCGCGGCGGTGCCGCACTGAGCGTCCGCGAGGTCACCGGGCAGCCGATCCTGTTCGCGTCGAACGGGGAGAAGCTCGAGGACTTCGACGTCTTCCACCCGGACCGGATGTCGTCGCGCATCCTCGGGATGGGCGACCTACTGACCCTGATCGAGCAGGCCGAGCAGTACTTCGACGCCGAGCAGTCGGCCGCCGCCGCGCAGAAGATCAGCTCCGGTGAGCTGTCCCTGGAGGACTTCCTCCAGCAGATGCTGCAGCTGCGCAAGATGGGCCCGATCGGCAACATCCTCAACATGCTCCCGGGTGCGAACCAGGGGCAGATGAAGGCCGCGCTGGACCAGGTCGACGACCGGCAGATCGACCGGCTGCAGGCGATCATCCGGAGCATGACGCCCGCCGAGCGGGACGACCCGAAGATGATCAACGCCTCCCGCAGGGTGCGCATCGCGAACGGCTCCGGGACCACGGTGTCGGACGTGAACGACCTGGTCAACCGGTTCTTCGAGGCCCGCAAGATGATGAAGCAGATGGCCGGTCAGTTCGGCCTCGGCGGTGGCGGGCGGAGCGCGACGAAGAAGATCCCGAAGAACCCGCGCAAGGCCCGCCAGGCGAAGAAGGGCCGGCGCAGCGGCAACCCGGCGAACCGGGCCGCACAGGGTGCGCCGGATCTGTCGAACCTGCCGCCGAGCCTGCAGCAGCTGCCGCCCGGCCTCGGTTCGATGGACCAGCTGCCGCCCGGTTTCGACCCGTCCAAGCTGAACTTCGGCAAGAAGAAGTGACGTAGCCTCCGGGCCATGTCGGATCTTCCTGCCGCGGGGTGGCGGCTGCGCGGAACCCTGCTCGGGCCGGACGGCGCGCAGGGTGCCGATCTCTACGTCGACGGGTCCGGGCGGATCAGCCCGGACCCGCTGCCCGGGGCCGAGGACCTGACCGTCGACGGCTGGATCGTCCCCGGCCTGGTCGACGCGCACTGCCACGTCGGGCTGGGACCGAACGGGCCGATCACCGACCTGGAGGAGTGCGCGGAGCAGGCCCGCACCGACCGGGACGCGGGCACCCTGCTGATCCGGGACTGCGGCTCACCGGTCGACACCTCGGCCCTGCAGCTGCGCGACGACCTCCCGGAGATCATCCGGGCCGGCCGGCACGTGGCCCGGCCCAAGCGCTACATCCCGGGCCTGGCCACCGAGCTGGACGACCCGCGGCTGCTCGTCGACGAGGTCCGCACCCAGGCGGCCCGCGGCGACGGCTGGGTGAAGCTGGTCGGCGACTGGATCGACCGGGGTCTCGGCGACGGCGCCGACCTGGCCCCGCTCTGGCCGGACGAGGTGCTCGCCGAGGCGATCGCCGCCGCCCACGAGGTGGGCGCCCGGGTCACCGCGCACGTGTTCGGCACCGACGCGCTGCCCGGCCTGATCGGCGCCGGGATCGACTGCATCGAGCACGGCACCGGCCTCACCGACGACCTGATCGCCGAGATGGCCCGCCGGGGCACCGCGCTGGTGCCGACCCTGATCAACGTGGAGACGTTCCCGTCGATCGCCGAGCAGGCCACCCGGTACCCGCGCTACGCCGGGCACATGCGGGACCTGCACGCACACGCCTGGGAGACGGTGGGCCGGGCCATCGAGGCCGGGGTGCCGGTGTACGCGGGCACCGACGCGGGCGGCGGCATCCGGCACGGCCGGATCGCCGACGAGGTCGCCGAGCTGGCCCGCGCCGGTCATCCCGACCCGATCGGTGCCGCCAGCTGGTCGGCGCGGGCCTGGCTGGGCCGCCCGGCCGGTCCGGCGCCGGGGGCGCCCGCCGATCTCGTCGTCTACGACCGTGATCCGCGTGACGACCTCGGCGTGCTCCGGGACCCGTCGGTGGTTGTGATCAGGGGCCGTCGGGTATCTGTGGGGGCATGAGCTCCACGCCCGGGCCGCCGGGCCCCAGCGGCCACACCTCGGACCCGGGGGACGGATCGTCCGGTCAGGAGGGGTGGGCCGGGCCCGCCGGTACGCAACCGGGCCCGCCCGACGACGGCACCGCGGCGCACGACGCAGCAGGCCAGGGCGACCGGCAGCACGACCCGGCCGGCCACCCCACCGTGCAGCACGACCCGGCGACCCACCCCGCCGTGCAGCACGACCCGGCCGGCCACCCCGCCGTGCAGCACGACCCGGCGGCCCACCCCGCCATGCAGCACGACCCGGCGGCCCACCCCGCCATGCAGCCCGATCCGGCGGCATACGGCGGCGTGCAGCAACAGCAGCCCGGCCCGGCGGGCCACGGCGCGCCGTACGGCTACGGCACCGCCCGGCCCGCCCCGCCCCCGCAGTACGCCGTCGCCGGCCACGCACCGCCCTGGCCCGGCCCGGGCGCCCCGCACCACGGCCCGGCCGGTCACGGCCCGCCGCCGGAGCCGCCGACCGGCCCGTTCGGGCTGAGCCCGTCACCGACCCCGCGGGTGCGCTGGGGGCTGTGGGCCTTCCTCGTCGTCGAGATCGTGTTCCTCGGCGCGTCGGCGGTGATGGCCTGGACCACCGGCGTGGACTCCGCCGGGGGCGTGCTGCTGGCGATCGCGGTGCCGACGATGCTGGCCGCGCTGACCTGCATCCTGTGGACGCTCTGGCGCGGCGACGGCCCGGCGGCCGACCTGGGTCTGCGGTTCCGCTGGGAGGACGTCGGGGTCGGGCTGCTGATCGGCATCGCCGGGCTGTTCGTCACCGTGCCGGCCGCGCTGCTCTACCTGTACCTGGTCGGCCCGGAGCTCAGCACCTCGGTCGGGGTCGCGTTCGAGGGGATCACCGCCGGCTGGCCGATCGCGCTCGCCGTGATGTTCGGGGTGGTGGTGATCGCCCCGGTCTGCGAGGAGATCGTCTACCGCGGGCTGCTCTGGAACGCGGTCGCCAAGTGGATCAGCAACCGCTGGGTGGTCTTCGTGATCACCACGCTGGTGTTCGCGATCGCCCACCTGGAGTTCCTGCGGGCGCCGCTGCTGTTCGTGGTCGCGCTGCCGCTGGGCATCGCGCGCATCCTGACCGGCCGGATCACCGCCAGCATCGTGGCGCACGCGGTGAACAACTTCCTGCCCGGTCTGGCGCTGGCCCTCATGCTGGTCGGGGCCCTGCCGCAGGTCTGAGGGCCGTCTGGCAGAATAACCCGTCGGGTCCGTGGCCGGCCCTCTACCAGCCACGGCCGATGACCTTCGAGTGAGCGAGCCCGTACCCCACGCGAGCGCCAGCTGACTCATCGCAGCACGACACGACATTCGCGAGGAGCAACACAGCGTGGCCGTCAAGATCAAGCTGATGCGTCTGGGCAAGATCCGTCAGCCGTACTACCGCGTCGTCGTCGCGGACTCCCGTACGCGCCGCAACGGTCGTGCCATCGAGACGATCGGCAAGTACCACCCGAAGAACGAGCCGAGCCTGATCGAGATCGACTCGCAGCGGGCGCAGTACTGGCTGGGTGTCGGCGCGCAGCCGACCGAGTCCGTGCAGAACCTGCTGGAGATCACCGGCGACTGGCAGAAGTTCAAGGGCCTGCCGGGCACCGAGGGCACCCTGAAGCCGCAGCCGGAGAAGGTCGACAAGCTCGCCCGGTTCCAGCAGGCGCTGGCCGAGGCGAACGACGAGCCGACCACCGCGGCCACCACGCCGAAGAAGAAGGGTGGCAACGACCGGGTCGGCAAGACCGCGGACGCCGCCCCGGCCGAGGCCGCCACGAAGAGCGACGACGTCGTCGACGCCACCAAGGACGCCGACGCGCCTGCCGCCGAGTCGTGATCCGGCGGGCCACGGCTCCCACGGGGGCGACGACATGAGCGTCCTCGCGGACGCGCTCGAGCACCTCGTGCGCGGCATCGTCGACCACCCCGACGACGTCCGGGTGGAGCTGGTCACCGGGCGGCGCGGCCGGATCCTCGAGGTCCGCGTGCACCCGGACGACCTGGGCAAGGTGATCGGCCGTGGCGGCCGGACCGCCACCGCGCTGCGCAACGTCATCGGCGGCGTGGGCGGCCGAGGGGTCCGGGTCGACGTGGTCGACACCGACCGGTGACGGGCCCCGTCCCGCACGACACCGACGCCGGCCGGGCCTCCACGGAGGTCCTGGTCGGCGTCGTCGTGCGTGTACACGGCCTGCGCGGCGAGGTCGTCGTCGAGTCGCGCACCGACTCGCCCGAGCAGCGGTTCGCCCCCGGGGCGGTGCTGCGGGGCGCCCGGCGCGGCGGCGCCGGAACGAGCACGCTGACCGTCTCGTCCGCCCGGCCGCACTCCGGCCGCTGGCTGGTCCTGTTCGACGGGGTCGCCGACCGGGACGCCGCCGAGGCGCTGCGCGGCGTCCAGCTGCTGCTCCCGACCGACGAGCTGGCCGCCCCGGCCGACCCGGACGAGTTCCACGTCCACCAGCTCACCGGCCTGCGCGCCGAGCTGGTCGACGGCACCGCGGCCGGCACCGTCGTCGACGTCGTGCACGGCCCCGGCGGCTCGCTGCTGGTGGTCCGGCGCCCGGCGGGTCACGACGCGCTGGTGCCGTTCGTCGGCGCCATCGTCCCGACCGTCGATCTCGCGGACGGACGCGTGGTGCTCGATCCGCCGGACGGTCTGCTCGACCCGGCCGAGGACTGACCCTCCCTCTCCCGACGGGCCCGGCGGCAGTGCGCCGCCGGGCCCGTCGCACGCCCAGCGCGTCAACCAAAGTTGACAACGGGTGCGCGTCAACCTAAGTTGACACCCATGAGTGATGCGACGGCGGTGGCCGCGGCGGCGTCCAGCAAGGACCCGGCCGTCGGTCTGGCGGCGGTGGCGGCCCTGCGCGGACTGCAGGAGTCCCTGGAGGAGCTCCAGGTGACCAACGCCCGTGACCGGGGCTGGTCCTGGCAGCAGATCGCCGAGGCGTTGCAGATCAGCCGGCAGGCGGTGCACAAGAAGTACCGCCGGCTCGGCCTGTAGAGGGGAGACGACCGTGTTCGAGAGGTTCACCGACCCGGCCCGGCGGGCCGTGGTGCTCGCCCAGGAACAGGCGCGCGAGCGCGGTGCCGGGCGGATCGGCCCGGAGCACCTGCTGCTGGGGATCCTGTGCTGCCCCGGCTCGCCGGGGGAGGAGCTGCTGCGGGACGCGGGGATCGGGATCGCCGAGGTCGAACGCGGTCTCGCGGCCGGGGCCACCGGCGACGCGGCGGCGCTGGCCACGCTGGGCATCGACCTCGACGAGGTGCGCCGGGCCGCCGAGGAGACGTTCGGCCCGGGGGCGCTGGACCGCACCCGCGGCCGCCGGTGGTCCGCCGGGCACATCCCGTTCGAGAAGGCGTCGAAGAAGTCCCTGGAGCTCGCGCTGCGCGAGGCGATCCGGCTCGGCGACCGGCACATCGGCACCGAGCACGTGCTGCTCGGGCTGCTGCATCCCGAGCACCCGGCGTCCCGGGTGCTGGCCGCGCACGGCGTCACCCTGGACGGGATGCGCCGGGCGGTGTCCGAGCGGCGCGGTCGCCGGGCGGGCTGAGCCGCCGGGGCGGTCCCGGCACGCCCGGCGCCGGCGCGCCGGCGATCTCCGCGCCGAACACCGCCGCGGCGACGAGCAGGTAGGCCAGCAGCAGCAGCCAGGAGACCAGTACGAACGCGACGCCGATCGCGCCGAACCGGTCCGCCTGGGAGTCGATCGCCAGCCGCAGGTACGGCCCGGACAGCGCGGCGATCGCGGTCTGGCCCGCGGCGATGATCAGCGCGCCCGGGAGCAGCCTGCGCAACCGGATCCGGTCGCCGAGCAGCAGCCACTGCACCGGCAGCCACAGGATGATCGCCAGCGCCGCGTGCACGGCCAGCGCGGTGGCCGGGAACCGGTCGCCCGACGGGCTCAGCACGACGCTGCAGACGACCGCCGTGACCAGGGCGAGCACCGCCGCCAGCCCGTGCAGGTACCCGCGCAGGCCGAGCGGCGGCAGCGACCACGCGGCGACGTGCAGCCGCTGCAGCGTGCGGGTGAAACCGAACCCGGTGAGCAGGATCAGCACCGTTCCGCCGACGATCCCGGACGTCGCGGGGGCCGGCGGGGGCTGCATCAGCTCCCGGACCGCGGCCGCCGCCTCGCCGGACAGGTCGAACCGGGTGACCAGCCACTCCTGCGGCCCGCCCGCGCCGGACGGCAGGTACGCGGCGGCCAGCATCACCGCCGGGACCAGCGCGACGAACGCCTGCGCGGCCAGCGCGAGCGCCCGGTCGTAGCCGCTGGCGGCGACGAACCGGGCGGCCAGCCGGCCGACCAGCGAGCCGCGGTAGAGCGCTCCGAGGCGGTCGCGGTGCACCGCCCCGAACCGGCCGGGCGGCCGGCTGCGGGACGGGGCCGTCCGGTCGGTCGGCGGATCGGACGGCATCGGCGCTCCCGGCTCGGTGGTGCGCGACAGGTGGCCGCCACACGGTAGGCGGGTCCGGACGGGGGCGTCCTCACTCCCGGTGGGTGAGCGCACCGGCGCCGGAGGTGTCCGCGGGCGGATCACGGCCGCCTGCGACGATCCGCCACGTGCGGATCGACGTCGTCACCATCTTCCCGGCCTACCTGGACCCGCTGCGCGAGGCGCTGCTGGGCCGGGCCGTCGAACGCGGCCTGCTGGAGGTGGCCGTGCACGACCTGCGCCGCTGGACGCACGACGTGCACCAGGCCGTCGACGACGCACCGTACGGCGGCGGCCCCGGGATGGTGATGCGCCCGCAGGTGTGGGGCGAGGCGCTCGACGAGGTACTGGCGGCCGGGCCGCAGCCGGCCCGGCTGGTGGTCCCGACGCCCGCCGGGCGGCCCTTCACCCAGGCGACCGCGCGGGCCTGGGCGGACGAGCGGCGGCTGGTGTTCGCCTGCGGCCGCTACGAGGGCATCGACGAGCGGGTGCTGCTCGACGCGCGCAACCGGGGCGTCGAGGTCGACGAGGTCTCGATCGGCGACTACGTGCTGGTCGGCGGCGAGGTCGCGGTGCTGGTGATGGTCGAGGCGGTCGCCCGGCTGCTGCCCGGGGTGCTCGGCAACCCGCGCTCGGCGGCCGAGGACTCGTTCTCCGACGGCCTGCTCGAAGGCCCCTCCTACACCCGCCCGGAGACCTGGCGCGGACTCGCCGTGCCGGACGTCCTGCGGGGCGGCAACCACGCCGCGATCGCCCGCTGGCGGCGGGACCGGGCGCTCGAACGGACCCGCGACCGTCGTCCCGACCTGCTCGACGCGCTCCCGCCGGACGCGCTCGACGCCGCCGACCGCGCGGTGCTGGCCGCCGGGCGGGACGACGCCGCCGGGGACCGGCCGCAGGGCTGACCGGGCCCGGTCACCCGGCGATCCGGACGACCGTCCGGCGCCCGCCGGAACTCCCCGGCGGCCGGTTCCGGGGCGCCCGGAGCACCGGGTGTCCGGGCCGATCGGCCCGTCTGGCACTATGGACGGGTTGCCAGCGCCGCGTGCGGTGCCCGGTGACGGTGGTGCGCGCCGGTCGAGGAGATCGTGCGCCGCGCGGGCCGTACCGGAGCCCGCCACCCGGTCGAGTGTCCCACCGGCGAGGTGCGGATCACCCGGGTGGCCCGGGAGCAGACCCGGAACGAACCCGGGGTGGCACCGCACGACCTGCACGAACACGCACGACACACGAGGACGGACCGTCGACATGAACACCCTGGACGCTCTGGACGCGCAGACCCTGCGCTCCGACATCCCGAACTTCCGGCCCGGGGACACGCTCAAGGTGCACGTGAAGGTCATCGAGGGCAACCGGACCCGTACCCAGGTCTTCCAGGGTGTGGTCATCCGCCGGCACGGCGCCGGGGCCCGGGAGACCTTCACCGTCCGCAAGATCTCGTTCGGGGTCGGCGTCGAGCGCACCTTCCCGGTGCACACGCCGAACATCGACAAGATCGAGGTCGCGACCCGCGGCGACGTCCGCCGGGCGAAGCTGTACTACCTCCGTGACCTGCGCGGCAAGGCCGCGAAGATCAAGGAGCGCCGACAGGCCCCGTCCGCGTCCTGACCGTCACCCCGTCGTGACGGGCGGGTGACGTAATCTCGAACCGTGGCCTTCCCCGAGCTCCCCGATGACCGCCGGGCCCGCCCCCGGCGGTATCGCGGTGGCGACGCTCCCGAGCGCCCCGGCCGGCGACGGGCCCCCGAGGCCCCGCCGCCGGTGGACGCCCAGGGCGCCGGCTCCGAGCAGGACTGGCTCCTCGGGGCGGCCCTGCAGCACGGCGTCCCGGCCCGCACGGACGACGACCCGGCCGAGCCGGCGTCGTACGGGGTGCGTACCCGGCACGCCGAGCCCGGGCCGGAGGACGACCAGGACCGGCCCGGCCGGTACCGCAACGGTTACGGCACGGTCGCCGGGGAGCGCCGCGGCCGGCACGGGTCCGGGCGCAACGGCGTCGCACCCGATCCGGACGGCTACACCAACGGCCACCGCCCGGGCCACGACCCGGCCGGCGGTCCCGCCGCCCGCAACGGCTACGACAACGGCTACGACAACGGCCGCGACCCGGGCCACGGCGGTGCGGACGGGGCCGTGACCGACGGCCCCGACTCGCTGCGGGCCCGGTACGCCGGGCGGCTGGCCGACACCGGGACCAACGGGACGGGCGGCCGCAGGCGGGCCGAGGACCGTTCCTGGCCGCCTGCCGGGCGACCCCGGCCGGACGACGCCGACGACCACCGCCCGCGCCGCGCCGACGGTGCGGGCGATCCGCCGCCCCGGCGGGCCCGTCCGGAGGGCGGCGAGGCCCGGCCCGGCCGCGTCCGGCACCCGGACGGCGACGGGTCCCGTCCCACCCGCACCGGCAGCCACCGCCGCGAGCCCGGCCCGGCCGGACCTCCGCCGAGGCACCCGGGCGCCGATCCGCGCGCCGGGCACCGCCCGCCCGAGGCCCCGGGCCGCCACGGCGACACCGCGAACGGCCGCTGGGCCGCCCCCGGCGTCGGCACCGGCTTCGAGCCGCCCGCCGGCCCGGCCCCGGGCAACGGCCACGCCCGCCGCGCGGTCCACCCGGAGCGGCCGGACGGCTACGCCCGGCCCGCCGGGTTCGACGCCCACCCGCCGCAGCAGCCCGAGGCCCCGCGGCGCCGCGACGCCGGTCGGGACGCGCCGGCCCGGCCCGGTGCGCGGCACGGCGGCGATGCCGGCCCGCCCACCGCCTACGACAGCGCTCCGCGACGCCGTCCCGCAAGCCCCGGACAGGGGCCCGGCGCACCCTCCGTCCGCCCGCCGGGGGCGCCGTCGGGCCGGGTGCCGTCCGCCCCGCTCCCGCGCAGCCCGCTGCCGCCGGAGGAGACCACCGTGTTCGGCGGCCCGGCCGCCCCGGCCCGCCCGGGCGACGGTCCGCGCCGCGGCGCACCGGACCCCGACGACGGGTCCGTCCCGCCCGGTGACGCCGAGGCGTTCGAGCCGGAGCGCCGGCGTCGCCGGTCCGCCCGGCCCGTCCCGGAGGCGCCGGAGCCGTCCGTCGAGCCGGATCCCGACGAGCAGCCCGACGACGCGGCCGCGGACGCCGACGCCCCGCGGGCCGGGAAGCGCAGCGAACCGGCCGGGATCTCCGGCCGGATCGCCGCCCTGACCGGCCGGTCGAAGGCGACCCAGGGGGAGGACGGGGAGAAGCGCCAGCTCGCCTTCTGGAAGGAGCTGCTGCTGCTCGCCGGCGTCGCGCTGCTGCTGACGGTGCTGATCCAGACCTTCCTGGCGAAGGTCTACGTCATCCCGTCCGGGTCGATGGAGACGACCCTGCACGGCTGCCCGGGCTGCACCAACGACCGCGTGCTCGTCGACAAGGTGACCTACAACTTCACCGACGTGACGCCGGGCGACATCGTGGTCTTCCGGGGCACCGACGGGTGGAGCGCCGAGGGCTCGACCGGCGGGGGATCGGCCAACCCGCTGCTGCGCGGCCTGGAGACGGTCGGTTCGCTGGTCGGGTTCGCCCCGCCGGACGAGAAGGACTTCGTCAAGCGGGTGATCGCGGTCGGCGGCCAGACGGTGGCCTGCTGCGACGCGCTGAACCAGGTCATGGTGGACGGCCAGCCCCTCGAGGAGCCCTACGTCTACTACCTGCCGGAGGCGGGTCCGGCCCGGCAGATCCCGTTCGGTCCGGTGACGGTGCCCGAGGGCGAGTACTGGATGATGGGCGACTCGCGGAACAACTCCGCGGACTCCCGGGCGGCCGGCCACGGACCGATCCCGGACGCGAACGTGATCGGCAAGGCCCGGCTGATCGTGCTGCCGTTCGACCGGTTCGGCTGGCTCGGCTCGACCAACCCGCAGACCGCGACGGCCTCCGCGGCGGGGCTGCCCGACGGCCTCCCGCTGGCCCTAGGCATGATGGGGGCCCTGCCGTTCGCGCTCGGCCGGCGTCGCATGCTGCGGGCCCGCGCCGAGGCCGAGCGGTTCCTGCCCGCAGTGCGTCCCCCGTCGGGGTGGCGCCGGAGATCCTGACCGGGAGCACCGTGCCGGTTCCCCCGCACCGCGCCCGCCCGGCCGCGGCGACCCGCCGTGCGCGACCCGCACGGCGGCGCCCGGTCCGGGTGCTGCCCGACGGGTTGCGCCCGCCGCGCGCCGTCGTCCGCGACGCCGGCAGCTGGACCCTGCAGTCGGTGCTGCACCGGCACGGCCTCGGCCCGGTCGCCGGGGTGGACGAGGCCGGTCGCGGGGCGAGCGCCGGACCGCTGGTGATCGCGGCCTGCGTGCTCCGCCCGGGTGATGCGAAGGCGCTCGACGGGCTGACCGACTCGAAGCTGCTGACGCCGTCGGCGCGGGAGTACTGGTTCGGCCGGATCGTGCGGCGGGCCCTGGACCGGGCCGTGATCGTCGTGCCGCCGGCCGAGGTCGACCGCCGCGGGGTGCACGTCGCCAACATCGAGGGGATGCGGCGGGCGGTCGCCGCACTGACCGTCGCGCCGCCCGGGTACGTGCTCACCGACGGCTTCGCGGTCCGCGGTTTCGGCCGTCCCGCCCTCGCGGTGCCCAAGGGCGACCGGGTCGCGGCCTGCATCGCGGCGGCGTCGGTGCTGGCGAAGGTCACCCGGGACCGCATCATGACCGAGCTCGACACCGTGCACGACCGGTACGGCTTCGCCGTGCACAAGGGCTACAACACCCCCGAACACGAGGCGGCGCTGCACGAGCACGGACCGTGCGCGGAGCACCGGTTCTCGTTCGCGAACGTCGCCGCGGTGGCCGGGCGCGGGGTCCCGATCGGGCTGGTCCACAATGAGGATGTCAGCGAGGAGGTCCCTGAGGACCCGGACGGGTCCGCCGAGGAGGCGGATCCGACTCGATGGGAGCCGATGGAGATCGTCACAGGAGGAGCGGGCCGGTGAGCGCCGAGGATCTCGAGAAGTACGAGACCGAGATGGAGCTCACGCTCTACAAGGAGTACCGGGACATCGTCGCCCAGTTCTCCTACGTGGTGGAGACGGAGCGCAGGTTCTACCTGGCGAACTCGGTGGACGTGGCGCCGCGCAACGCCGACGGCGAGGTCTACTTCGAGGTGCGCATGTCGGACGCGTGGGTCTGGGACATGTACCGGCCGGCGCGGTTCGTGAAGAACGTGCGGGTGGTGACGTTCAAGGACGTCAACATCGAGGAGCTGGACACCCCGGACCTGCGGTTACCGGGCGACGAGGCGTTCCCGGGCTGAGCCGCCCCCGCCGAGCCTGCCGCACACCCCCGACAGCGCGGTGCGGCGCGGGGCCGCGGTTCCCGGTGCCCGTCCCCAGGTGCCCGATCCGTCCACAGGTCCGCGATCGGCGGGTGCGGGACGCCCGCGCGGCCCGATCGTGGACGCATGGCTGCGAAGGACGAGCTCGGCCGCCGCGGTGAGGACACCGCCGCCGAGTACCTACAGCGGGAGCACGGGATGGTCGTGCTGTCCCGCAACTGGCGGTGCCGGGCCGGCGAGCTCGACATCGTCGCGACCGACCGGGAGCGCCGGCTCGTCGTCGTCTGCGAGGTGAAGACCCGCTCCGGCACCCGGTTCGGCGAGCCCGCCGAGGCGGTCACCGCGTACAAGGTGCGGCGGATCAGGGGGCTCGCCCGGGAGTGGATGGCCGCCCACCGCCTGCCCTGGGCGGAGGTCCGGTTCGACGTCGTGGCCGTGCTGATGCCACCGCACGGACCGGCGACGCTGGTGCACTACCCGGCGGCGTTCTGATGGGCCCGCCGGCGCGGGTGTGGTCGGTCGCCCTGCACGGGGTCGACGGCGTACCGGTCGAGATCGAGACGGTGGTCGGGGGCGGGATCCCCGGGGTGCACCTGGTCGGGCTGCCCGACGCCTCGCTGCAGGAGGCCAAGGACCGGGTGCGGTCGGCCGTGGTGCACTCCGGGCGGGCGTGGCCGAACCAGCGGATCGTCCTGGCGCTGTCCCCGGCGACCCTGCGCAAGACGGGCTCCCGCTTCGACGTGGCACTGGCCTGCGGCGTCCTGGCCGCCACCGGGGCGATCCCGGCCGACCGGCTGCGCGGCACCGCGCTGCTCGGCGAGCTCGCGCTCGACGGCCGGTTGCGTCCGGTGCGCGGCGTGCTGCCGTGCCTGCTCGCCGCCCGGGAGGCGGGGATGGCGCGGGCGGTCGTGCCGCGTGCGGTGCTCGCCGAGGCGGCGTTGGTCGACGGGCTCGACGCGCGCGGCGCCGACCGGCTCACCGACGTGCTGGAGTGGGCGGCGGGGGAGCGCGAGCTGGACCGGGCCGGCCCGCCGGACACCGCGGGCCACGGACCGGCGGTCCCCGAGCTGTCCGACGTGCTCGGGCAGGACGACGCGCGGCGGGCCCTGGAGATCGCCGCCGCCGGCGGGCACCACCTGCTGATGGTCGGCCCGCCCGGGACCGGCAAGACGATGCTGGCGCAGCGGATCGTCGGCCTGCTCCCCGAGCTGGGCCGGTCCGAGGCGCTGCAGCTGGCCGCGATCCGCTCGGTCGCCGGGCGGCTCGGGGACTCCGCGCCGCTGAGCGTGCTGGCGCCGTTCGTGGCGCCGCACCACTCGGCGTCGATCGCGGCGCTGCTCGGCGGCGGCAGCGGGGTGGCGCGCCCCGGGGCGGTGTCGCTGGCCCACCGGGGCGTGCTCTTCCTCGACGAGTGCCCGCACTGGCCGGCGACGGCGCTGGACTCGCTGCGGACCCCGCTGGAGGAGGGTGAGGTGCGGCTGTCCCGGGCCGACGGGACGGTCCGGTACCCGGCGCGCTTCCAGCTCGTGCTGGCCGCCAATCCCTGCCCGTGCGCGCCGCCGGTCGACCGGGACTGCCGGTGCCGGCCCGACGTCCGCCGCCGCTACCTGTCCCGGCTGTCCGGGCCGCTGCTGGACCGGGTGGACCTGCGCGTGCAGATGTCCCCGGTGACGGTGCTGGCGGCGGCCGACGAGCGCGGCGAGGACACCGCGACCGTCCGGGCCCGGGTACTGGCGGCGCGGGCGGCCGCCGTCGAGCGCTGGTCGGCCGACGGCTGGCGGTGCAACGCCGAGGTCCCCGGCACCGTGCTCCGGTCCCGCTTCCTGCTGCCCCCGGCGGTGCTGGCCGCCCTGCAGGCGCGGCTGGACGCGGGGGAGCTGAGTGCGCGCGGAGCGGATCGCGCGATGCGGGTGGCATGGACGCTGGCCGATCTGGCCGGCGCGGCCCGGCCCGGCCGGGCCGACGTCGACGCCGCGCTCTACTTCCGGGACCGGGGTGCCGCATGACCGCGGCGACCACACCCGCGCCGGTGCCCGAGGAGATCATCCGGGCGCGCGCCTACCTGCTGCGCACGGTCGAGCCGCCGAGCCGGCTGCTGGTGCACCTCGTCGAGCGGCACGGCCCGGTCGAGGCCGCGGACCGGTTGCGCCGGGGCGCGGTGCCCGGGGCGTTGCTGGAGCGGGCGGCGGCCCGGCGGGGGACCGACACCTCCGAGGCCGATCTCGCGATCGCCGCGGCGGCCGGGGCCCGGCTGCTGGTGCCGGAGGACCCGCAGTGGCCCGGCTGGCAGTTCGCCGCGTTCGGCACCGCCCGGCGGGCCGATCTCGCCCCGCCGGTGGCGCTGTGGGCCCGTGGCCCGGCGGACCCGTCCGCGCTGGCGGACCGATCGGTGACCGTCGTCGGGGCCCGGGGGGCGACCCGGTACGGCCTGCACGCGGCCGCCGACTTCGCCTCGGTGCTCGCCCGCAGCGGCGTCGCGGTGTTCTCCGGTGCCGCGTTCGGCATCGACGCCGCGGCGCACCGCGGTGCGCTGGCCGCGGGCGGCCGCACGGTCGCGGTGCTGGCCTGCGGCCCGGACCGGGTCTATCCGGCCGCGCACGCCGGGCTGATCGAGCGGATCGCGGCCACCGGCCTGGTCCTCACCGAGTACCCGCCCGGCGCCACCCCGGGCAGGCTCCGTTTCCTGGTGCGGAACCGGCTGCTGGCCGCGCTCGGGGCGGGCTGCCTGGTGGTGGAGGCGGGCCACCGCAGCGGCTCCCGGCGGACGGCGTCGGACTCGGTGGCGCTCGGGCGCCCGCTCATGGCCCTGCCCGGCCCGGTGACCTCGGCGATGTCGGTCGGCTGCCACGAGCTGGTCCGCAGCGGGCAGGCCGAGCTGGTCGGCAGACCGGAGGACGTGCTGGAGACCATCGGCAGGCTCGGCGTCGATCTCGCCCCGGAGCGGGTCGCCGAGCGCCGCCCGACCGACGGGCTCGCCCCGGGCACGCTCGCGGTGCACGACGCGCTGCCCGCCCGGGCCGCCTGCTCGGCCCGCCGGCTCGGCGAGATCGCGGGCGTCGCGCCGGACGCGGTGCGGATCGCGCTGGTCGAGCTGGAGGGGCGGGGCCTCGCCGAGTACCACCAGGGGCTCTGGCAGCGCCCGGCGCGCCGGGACGGTCCTTGACCGGGCACCGCGGGGCGCGCACCGTCCGTGCATGGCGAGCACACGGCCCGGCGCGACCGATCCCGGCGACGGCCTGGCCCCGGAGGTCTCCTCCGCGGTGGCGGCGTTCGCCGGGCACCTGCTGCACGAGCGCGGCCGCTCGCCGCACACCGTGCGCGGGTACCGCTCCGATCTCACCGACCTGCTGCGCGACCTGCCCGGGCTCGGCGCGCTGGATCTCGACCACCTGCGCAGGCGGCTGGCGGCGACGCACGCCGCCGGTGCCGGGCGGGCGACGGTGGCCCGGCGCACGGCCGCCGCCCGGACGTTCTGTGCGTGGGCGGTCCGGACCGGGCGGCTCGCCCACGATCCCGCCGCCCGGCTCGGTTCCCCGGGCGCGGTCACGGTGCTGCCCGAGGTCCCGGCCGCCGACGAGGCGGCCGCCGTGCTGGACGCCGCGATCTCCGGGGCGACCGAGGACGATCCGGAGGCGCTGCGCGACCTGCTGGTCCTGGAGCTGCTCTACGGGACCGGGATCCGGGTCGCCGAGCTCTGCGGCCTGGACCTGGACCGGGTCGACGAGCCCGGTCGCACGCTGCGGGTCCGGGGCAAGGGCGATCGGGAGCGGACGGTCGTGTTCGGGATCCCGGCCGCACGGGCGGTGCGGCGCTGGCTGGAACGGGGCCGGCCCGCGCTGGCGACGCCGCGCTCGCCGGCGGCGCTGCTGCTCGGGGTGCGGGGCGGGCGGCTCGATCCGCGGGTGGCCCGTACCGTCGTGCACCGCGCGATGCGGGCGGTCCCGGGCGCCACCGACGTGGGGCCGCACGGCCTGAGGCACGCCGCAGCCACGCATCTCCTGGAGGGTGGAGCCGACCTTCGTTACGTACAGGAGTTGCTCGGTCACGCTACGCTGTCAACGACTCAGCTCTACACCCACGTGACCGTTGATCGGCTGAAGGTGGTTCATGACCAGGCCCACCCTCGGGCGTGAGGCGCCGCTCCCGGCGTCCGTCCGGCCTCCTGCGTTCCCCGACGCCCTGGCGTCCGCCCTCGACCGGGCCGTCGACGGTGCGCCTGCGCCCGTGGCTGGGCCACCTGCCCCCGCGCCACCCGCCTCCGTGCCACCTGCCCCTGTGCCACCCGCCTCCGTGCCACCTGCCCCTGCGCCACCCGCCCCCGTGCTGCCTGCCCCCGTGCTGCCTTCCCCGGTGCCGCACGCCGCGCTCGCCGCCGTCCCCGATCCGCCCGCGGGCGGCCCCCGGGAACCGGCCGGGCAGCGCGGCGGACGCCCGGGCCCGGCGCCCGCCCGGGCCGGCGGTCACGGCCGGATGGCCCTGGTCCCGGCGGGTGGCGCGACCGGCGACACGCCCGGGGCCGTGCGGGATCACCTGATCGAGACCGTCGACGCCGGCGAGGTGCCGCTGTGGCGCGCGTTCCTCGCGCACCGGTGCCCGGACGTCCGGCGCAGGCTCGTGGAGTGCCACGCCCGGCTGGTCCGAGGGGTCGGGACGAAGCTCGCCGTCCGGCTGCCCGCCTCGATCGAGCTGGCCGACCTGATGCAGTCCGGCACGTTCGGCCTGATGGAGGCGGTCGACCGGTTCGACCCGGTCCGCGGGGTCCGCTTCGAGGGCTATGCCGCCCAGCGGATCCGCGGGGCGATGCTCGACGAGCTGCGCGCCCAGGACTGGGTCCCGCGCACCGTGCGGGCCCGGATCCGGGAGGTCGAGCGGGCGCGCGACGTCCTCCAGTCCCGGGCGGGGCGGCCGGCCACCGACCGGGAGCTCGCGGCCGAGCTGGGCATCGGCGTGCGTGAGCTGCGCCACGCGGTCCGGCCCCGGCACCTGATCAGCGCCGAGGACCTGGCGGAGAACGCGACGCCCGGCCACGACGGCCTGTCCGCCCTGGTCGGCGACGACTCGGGGGATCCCGCCCTCGTCACGGTCCGCCGGGAGACCTCGCAGGAGCTGAGGACGGCGATCGCGCAGCTCGGCGAGCGGGACCGGGTCGTCCTGCAGCTGTACTACCTGCAGAACCTGACGCTGGCCGAGATCGGGGCGCTGCTCGGGGTCACCGAGTCCCGGGTCTGCCAGCTGCACGCCCGGATGATCACCCGACTGCGCGGCCGGATGGTGCACGCGATCGCCGGCTGACGGCCCGGTGGCACGGTGCCGGGCCGGGCCGGGCGTTGCCGGGCCGAGCCGCGCCTAGGTGCGCCGCACCGCGCCGGGCCGCACCGGGCTGCACCGCACCGGGCCACGCC
>NZ_BAAAJK010000052.1:0-85761 GCF_039526905.1 Pseudonocardia kongjuensis
TGCAACTCGACGGCGAAGGCACCCACGGCCCCCGCGAACTGCTCGAGCTCCCCATCCGCTTCCTTTCGGTCGTCGCCTACGGCGAGGTCTCCGGGACGGCGGTCAGACCCGCAGCGCGGTGACCACCCAGCGCAGCGTGGAGCGGTCGGTGCAGCTCGCCAGCAGCTCGGCCTGCTCGGTCGCCTCGGCGTCGGACCGGCGGGCGTCGTAGAGGTCGGCGACCACGCCGGGCACGTCCAGGTGCTCGCCGCGCAGCGCCTGCGCCGGGCCGGGCAGCTCCAGCCGGTCGATCAGCAGCCGCAGCGTCCGGTACCCGATCACCCGCATGCCCGGGCCGAGCAGCGGCGAGGACGGCGCCGGCGACGGGCCGGGGCCGGCGGGCAGGGTCACCGCGGACACCGCGATCACCCCGCCGTCGAGCATCGCCCAGGCGTCGACCGCGGGCCGGTGCGCCTCCCGGCCGGACGCGGTCGGCAGGTCCTGGGTGGCGAGCCAGCGCCGCAGCCGGGGCCGCAGGTCCCAGCGCACGTCGAACACCCCGCTGCCGAGATCGGAGGGGGTGAACACCTCGTCCCAGCGCGGCCCGCCGGGCACGCCGCTGCCGACACCCGTATCGGGCTGGATGGCCATGTCTCGTTCCCCCGGGCTGGTCACCGACCCGGCCACCGGTGAGCGACGTCACGCACGGAGCCGGACGACCAGAATACGTGCTGGCGAACGGGCGCACAGTGTGGCGCGGACGGTCGTACCCGGTGGTGTGACAACCCGGCCGGCCGTGCCGCGAGCGGCCGATCAGGCGCGCCGGATCGCGACCGGACATGACGCTCCGTCACCGGATCGGGTTGCTCAGCGGTGATGGATGACACGATCGTGGGACTCCACGGGGAGCGGTAACGAGGCAGGATGATCCCAGCGATCCACAAGTGACGGCGACGTGGAGGCGACATGGACGGACAGTTCGACGGCACCCCGGCGGTGCACCCGGGCCTGATCCCGGCTGCGCGGCGCTCGGTGGAGACCCTCCCGTCCGGCCGTGGCGTCGCCGACGCCGGCCGGGGACGGGTGCTGGCCCGCTACGCCCGGCTCATGCGGTCCGGCCGGCCCGAGGTCTGCCGGCCCGGTCGCCGGGAGATCGAGGAGCGGGAGCGGACCGGCGTCGGCACCGCCCCCGGCAGCGACGGCAAGGTCATCTACCCGGACCGGGACGCCGCCGAGTGCGCGGCCCGCGAGCTGGAGGCCCTCGGCGGCCGGCCGCAGCGGGCCTACCTGTGCCGTCGGTCCCGGCGCGGGCACTTCCACCTGACGACTGACCTGGTCGCCGAGCGGCGGCGCGGCCCGGCCGAGCTGATCCCGCGCCCGCGCCGCGGCGACTGACCGGCACCACGTGTTGACCTGGATGTGATGCGCAGCACACGCTGATCGTCTAGCGTGGGTGTGGCGACGGTCACCCGAAGCCGTCGCGTTCACCACCACGCCGACGCATCAGGAGGGTCCCGTGAACCCGCACCTGCTGGAGGAACGAGTCGCCACCGTCTCCGGTGGCCCCGGCCTCGCCGAGACCGCCCGCGCCCGCCTCGCCGCCCACAAGGCCACCGCCGACGCCTGCCGTCGCCGCACCTCCGAGCGCCGCGCCGAGCTGGAGCGGGCACTCGCCGGTGACAGCACCGGCCACGCACTCGATCTGATGCTGGAGCTGGACGCGCTGGAGCGCGTCCAGGACCGCATCGACCACCGGCTCTCCGAGCTGTGCGACGCGCTGAGCGATCCGCGCTCGCCGCGCTACGGGGACGCCCAGCCGATCTAGGGCCCGCTCGGCGCGCGCGTGGTTCGATGGCGGGGACACCGCCGTCGAGCGACAGCAGGGAGAACACGTGCGTGCAGTGCAGGTCGTCGAGCTGGACGGGCCGTCCGCGGTCCGGATCAACGATGTGGAGCCGCCGGTGCGCGGCGCCGGCGAGGTGCTGATCGACGTCGCCGCGGCCGGGGTCAACTTCCCGGACGTCCTGCTCACCCGCGGGCAGTACCAGTACCGGCCGGACCCGCCGTTCACGCTCGGCTCCGAGTGCGCCGGCACGGTCCGCGAGGCGGAGCCGGGCAGCCGGTTCGCGCCGGGCGACCGGGTCGTCGCCTTCACGATGTCCGGCGTGTTCGCCGAGACGCTCTCGGTCCCCGAGCACACGGTGCTCCCGCTGCCCGACGGCGTCGGCTTCGCCGAGGGTGCCTGCCTGCCGATGAACTACCTCACGGCGCACTTCACCCTGGAGACGCGGGGCGCGCTGAAGGCGGGGGAGACGGTGCTCGTGCAGGGCGCGGCCGGCGGCGTCGGCACCGCCGTCGTGCAGCTCGCGGCGGCGCTCGGTGCGACCGTGATCGGGGTCGCCTCCACCGAGGCCAAGGCCGAGGTGGCCAAGCGCGCCGGGGCGGCGCACACGGTCGGCGTCGACGGGTTCAAGGACGCGGTCGCCGAGATCACCGGCGGCGCCGGCGTCGACATGGTGGTCGACCCGGTCGGCGGCGACCGGTTCACCGACTCGCTGCGCTGCCTGGCCCCGCTGGGCAGGCTGATGGTCGTCGGGTTCACCGCGGGCGACATCCCGACCGTCAAGGTGAACCGCCTGCTGCTCAACAACATCGACGTCCGCGGCGTCGGCTGGGGCGCCTACGCGCTGTCCCGCGACGGGTTCGTCCGCGCCGAGTGGGACGCGCTGGTCCCGCACCTGCGCTCCGGCGCACTGGACCCGCTGATCAGCGAGCGCTTCGGGCTGGACGACGCCGCGACGGCCCTGTCCCGGATCGACGACCGGGTGGTGACCGGCAAGGTCGTCCTGGAGGTCTGAGCCGGCCTCAGCCGGCGGGCTCCAGATTGTGCCGGACCGGGGTCCTCGGGTGCGGCGCCGCCGCCGGGCGGCCCGCCCCCGGGTCCCGCGGCGCCGGCGCCGGGGCCGGCTCGGCGACGTGCAGCCGGTGCCGGGCGGCCAGCGCCCGGCCGGCCGGTCCGGTCTCGCCCAGCGCGTGCAGCGCGAGCGCCCGGTGCGCGGGCACCTCGCAGCGGCGCAGGAACCGGTCCAGCTCGCGGACCGCGTCGCCCGGCTCCCGGGACAGCGCCCACAGCACGACCTCGGCGCGGGCGATCTCCTCGCGGACCCCGCCCATCCGCACGCACAGGTACTCGATGTCCTCGTCGGCGAGCTCGCCCGGCGCCGGGACGTGCATGCCCTGCTCCAGCAGGTACTCGTGCACCGCCCACAGTCCCATCGGGGTCAGCGCGACGACCGTGGGATCCGGGTCGTCGCGGTGCGCCACCTGGGACAGCGCGTCCAGCTCGTCGGCGTCGAGGGTCTCGGTCAGCTCGATCGCGCCGAGCAGCTCGCAGGCGTCGAGCAGCGCGGTGACGTCGCGCCGCCACAGCCGCTGCTCGACGTCGCCGGCCAGGTCGTCGACGACGCAGCCCGCGTCGTCGTTGACCGTGTCGCGGACCTGGCGGTGGAAGTGCTCCAGCGGGACCGGGCCGCCGCCGGCCGCGTAGAGGTTGACCCACAGCATCGGGAACGCCTCGGACATCGACATCCCGAACAGCGACGGGGCGCCGAACACGTCGGTGCCGCCCAGGTTGTCGCCCAGCCTGCCGACCGACTCGAACACCCTGCGCCACAGCTCGATCGGCCGGTTCAGCAGCGGCCCCGCGCTCTTCACCGGCAGCAGCCTGCCCCGGACGACGCGGACCAGCCGGGCGGCCCGGGCCCAGCGCAGCAGCAGCGAGACCTCGGGCAGGTCGTCGCTGGTGCGGGCGGTCTCCCGGTAGATGTGGTCGAGCTGCAGGTGCGCGGCGAGATCGAGCGCGTCGGCCCGGCCGAGCCTGCCGTCGGAGGTCAGCCGGCGCCCGGCCCGGACCCACACGGTCAGCTTCCGCAGCAGATCGAGCGCCTCGGACCGCTCGGCGGCCTCCACCAGTGCCGCGGCGCCCGGCATCGGCACCGGCGGGAGCTCCGGGCTCCACTCGGTGCGCGGCGGGCGCTCGGCCTCCCGGCGCATGATCTCGGCGAGCGCGTGCCGGTCGACGTCGGCCTCGCCGGAGCCGGCCCGGTCCAGGAAGCGCTGCACGGCCACCGGATCGGCCGGGTCGATCCCGTTGCGGTGCAGCTGCACGCCCCAGAACTTGCCGAGATCGTAGTTGCGCTCGTCGGCGAGCCCGTCGTGCAGCGCGGGCGTCGAGTCCAGCACCTGGCGGTGCAGCGCGTCGGGCGGGGCGGACTGCGGATCGAACCAGTCGTGGTCGTCCAGGAAGTCGATCAGGGCGTGGAACGCGGGGGCGACGTCGTCCGGTTCGAGGACGGTCACCTTGCGCGGGAACCACATCCCCAGTGCGTCGGCCACCTGCGCGCGGGTCCACCGGCCCAGCCTGCGGTCCCGGGCGTACTTGTAGTCCACCGCCGCGGCGACGAGCGCGGTGTCGACCTCGACCCGGTGCCGCCGGGCCCATACGAGGAACTGCTCCAGCAGCCGGCTCCGGGCCTCGGCGTACCCCTGGTCGTCCCCGGGGGTGAACACGAGACGCATCCGGCCCACTGTGTCAGGTCCCTCCGTCCGTTCGCCGAGCACGGTGATGATCTCCGGCGCGCGCGGGGGCCCGCACGCCGGGTCGTAGAAGGTGCAACGAGCGCGCCGATCGCGGGTCACGCCGAACCACTCACCGTCGGTGGGCGGTCGGTGACGACCGGTGCGACGGTTCCCCCCGACGCGCCCTCCCGGAGACCCTCCCACGGACGACGACGGCCGGACACCCCGCGTGGGGTGTCCGCCCGGGCCGGTGTGCGGCGAGCGGTGCCGCCGGATCGGTCAGTCGCCGCCGACCGGGCTGTCCTTCCGCCCGGCGTCGCCGTCCGCCGGCGGGCCCGCGTCCGGCACCGTGCCGGTGGGCTCGGGCTCGGGACCGGGATCGACCGGGCCCTCGCCGGGCTCGGTCATCGTGTAGCCGGGCCCGGTGCCGGGGCCGTTGCGGTACCCGCCCGGGGGCGCCTCCTCCTCGACGCGGTCCTTCGGGAACGCGCCGACCTTGACGAAGAAGTCGTCGCCGTGCCGGTCGGTGGCCCAGTCGACGGCCTGCTCGATCACCTCGGCGCCCTTGAGCTCGCGCAGCACCACCGGATCGCGGCGCAGGTCGCGGAACAGCGCGAAGCAGAGCAGCACCATGATGATCACGAACGGGGCCGCGACCAGGATGGTCAGGTTCTGGATGCCACCCAGCGCGTCCTCGCCGCCGGTCAGCAGCATCAGGACGGCGACGGCGCCCATCACCGCACCCCAGAAGATGACCACCCAGCGGCTCGGCTCGATGGTCCCGCGCTGGGACAGCGTCCCCATCACGATCGAGGCGGCGTCGGCGCCGGAGACGAAGAAGATCCCGACCAGGAGCATCACCAGGATGCCGGTGGCCGTGGCCCACGGGTAGGCGCCCAGCACCTGGAACAGCTGGACGTTGGAGTCCTCGGAGAACTGCACGCCCTGCTGCGCCTGGGTGATCGCGGTGCCGCCGAAGATGCAGAACCAGACCAGCGAGACCAGCGACGGGGCGAGGATGACGCCGCCGACGAACTCGCGGATGGTGCGCCCGCGCGAGATCCGGGCCAGGAACATCCCGACGAACGGGGTCCAGGAGATCCACCACGCCCAGTAGAAGATCGTCCAGCCGGACAGCCACTCGAGCATCGGCTCGCCGCCGACCGCCTCGGTGCGCCCGACCATCTCGAAGAACTGGGAGAAGTAGGCGCCGATCGAGGTGGGGATGAGATCGAGGATGATCACCGTCGGTCCGGCGACGAACACGAACAGCGCCAGCACACCGGCCAGGACCATGTTCGTGTTGGACAGCCACTGGATGCCGCGCGCGACGCCGGACACCGCGGAGAGCACGAACGCGGCGGTCAGCACCACGATGATCGCGGCCAGGGTGCCGGATCCGACCGGACCGTCCGACCAGCCGACGGTCTGCATGCCGCCGCCGATCTGGTAGGCGCCCAGGCCCAGCGAGGCGGCCGACCCGAACAGGGTCGCGAAGATCGCCAGAATGTCAATTGCCTTGCCGATTGGCCCCTCGGCGGCGCGGCGCCCGATCAGCGGGATGAACGCCTGGCTGATCAGCTGCCGGCGGCCCTTGCGGAACGTCGAGTAGGCGATGGCGAGGCCGACCACCGCATAGATCGCCCAGGGGTGCAGCGTCCAGTGGAACAGCGATGTCGCCATCGCGACCTGCATCGCCTCGGTCGTCCCGGGCTCGGCGGCACCGGGCGGCGTGGAGGTGGTGAAGAACGAGAGCGGCTCGTTCACGCCGAAGAACATCAGCCCGATGCCCATCCCGGCGGAGAACATCATCGCGATCCACGAGACCGTGCGGAACTCGGGTTGCTCGACGTCGGTACCGAGCCTGATCCGGCCGAACCGGCTGAACGCCACGAACAGCGCGAACGCCACGAACGCCGTCGCGGCGAGCACGAACCCCCAGCCGCCGCCGCGCATCAGCCCGTCGAGCATCGTCTGGGCGGTCGCGCCGAGACTGTCCGGGGACACGATGCCCCACACGACGAACAGCAGCGCGAGTGCCGCGCCCACTCCGAAGATCGTCCAGTCGGTGCGCGACCGACCCTCATCGGATCCGGCCGGGCCGGAATCCGCGCGTGGTTCCACCTGTGTCATTCCAGGTCACGCCCGTTCGGGCGTTTCCCCCTCCCTGGTCGAGCACGCTCGATCGTGCACATCCTTGCCGGGGGAGTGTAGGAAAACCGGACGATGCTGTGGTGACGGAGCGACCCGCCCGAATTGGTCCGTGCAGGTCAGCGCGGTGCGGCCGACTGTTTCAATTCGATATCGTTGAAATTTTGTCCGTTTTGTTGCCGTTTACCGCCATCCGGAACCGTCGACACCACCCGGAACCGGCGCCGCCGGATCGTAGGGTGTCCGGGTGAACACGAACGTGGCCAGCCACAGGTGGTCCTCGGCGATCCGCAGCGTCTCACCGGCGAAATAGCCGTCCAGCCCGATCCAGCTGCCGTCCGGGCCCGGCCGGAACCGCGACGAGCGACCGGGCCGTCCGAGGCCGCCCAGGTGCAGCATCCCGCCGGGGACCGCCCGCAGCGCGTACGGCGACGGGCCCCAGAACCAGGGGCCGAGCAGGGCCGGGTCCACCGGCGACGGCTCCGGCGCCCACTCGTCGACGATCCGCGGCTCGGCCGCCTTCACGTCGGCGAGCAGCCCGGCGGCCAGCCCCGAGTCCAGGCCCGAGGTGGTGTTGCCCATCGCCAGCGCGCCGGTGCCCTCCTCGCGGTCCACCCAGAGCCCGGCGAGGAACCCGGGCATCGACCCGCCGTGCCCGACCAGCGTCGCCCCGCCCTCGACCCGCAGTACCTGCACGCCCAGGCCGTAACCCGCCCACACCGGCGACGACGCGTCGATGCCCGCGGGCAGCGTCATCTCCTCGACGGTGGACGGGGCCAGCACGCCGCTGGTGTCACCGAGCAGGAACGCGCCGAGCCGGGCCAGGTCGCGGGCGGTGCACCAGAGCTGCCCGGCCGGGGCCATCGCCCCGGCGTCGTGCTCCGGCTCGGGCAGCGTGAGCTCGGCCCACGGATGCACCGCGCGGCCCGACGCCGCCGGCTCCTGCGGCCGCGGCGAGGTGCGGGTCATCCCGAGCGGGAGCAGCACCTCCTCGCGCGCCACCTCGGCCCAGGCCGCGCCGCGGGCCCGCGCCACGACCTCGCCGAGCAGGCCGAACCCGAGATTGGAGTAGTGGAAGCGGCGGGCCGCGGGCAGCACCCGGTCGGCCTCGCCGAGGCCGAGCTCGTCGAGCGTGCCGCCGGGCGCCCGCTCCCACCACTGCCCGGGGCTCTCCGAACCGGCACCGGCCAGGTGCGACAGCAGCTGGCCGAGCGTCCGGTCGCCGAGCGGGGTCCCCGGCAGGTGCCGGTCCAGCCGGTCGTCGAGATCGAGGGCGCCCTCGTCGCGCAGCCGCAGCACGGTGACGGCGCAGACCGTCTTGGTGATCGACCCGATCCGGAACTGGACGTCGTCGTGTGCCGCGCCGTCCGGGAAGCTCCCGCGGCCGGCGTGCCAGGCCAGTGCGCCGTCGCGGACGACGCCCGCGACGAGCGCGGGGACACGGCCGTCGCGCTGGGCGCGGGCGACACGGGCGAGCAGGGTGCGCTGGGTCGAGGGGAGCACACGACGACGGTAGCGGGCGGGTTCAGAGCGCGATGTCGGCGTAGGAGGTGAGCCGGACGGCGCGATCGGCGAGCGTGGCGGGCACCGGCTCGCCGACCGGCATCCGGTCGGCGCCGGTGAGCGGCCCGAGATCGAGACCGGTGAGCTCGGCGATCCGGGCGACCGGCACCTGGAACGTCCGGAAGCCGCCCAGCGGCGGCGGCTCGCCGGGGGCGCGGCGCAGGTCGCCGAGCCGGGGCGACTGGTCGAGCAGGAACCCGGTGGTGCCCAGCGCGCCCCCGGTCAGGTAGCCGCCGATCTTCCAGAACAGCCGCGGGACGAGCAGCCCGCGGTACTCCGGGTCGTCGTCGGCGAGCACCGGCCCGGTGAACACGACCAGCCTGCGGCCGTGCTCGGCGGCGTGGTCGAGCAGGTGGTCCTCGAGCCCGAGCCACAGCTCGCGGTCCTGGTTGAACGACGACGCCTGCGGTGCGGCGTTGGTGTAGTGGAAGGTGTCGTCGCTCGCCCGCTCCGCGACCGCCTGCTCGCCCCAGGCCGGGTCGGCCCGCCGGACCAGGTGCCCGCGGTCGAGGTCGTTGCCGGTGTAGATGTCCGGACCGGCCTGCGCGTCGGCCGGGATCCGGTCGTCCAGCCGCCAGTCGTCCGAGCGCGGCACCGGGCGCAGGGCCGCGCCGTCGATCATCACCGCGGTCGCCGCGGCCAGCCTGCGGTCCGGCCGGTGCAGCGTGGCGAAGTGGGTGTAGTCCAGCGGCACCGTCGCGACGCCGGGCGGCGCGACCGGCATCGGCGCCGGCACGCCCAGGAAGTCCGGATCGAATCCGCTCACCGCGCCCCCCTGGCCAGCCGGTGCAGCAGCGGGGCGGTGCGGAACCCGACCAGCGAGCGCATGACCAGCGACGTCGACGTCCGCTCCACGCCGTCGATGGCGAGCAGGTGCCCGGCGATCCGGTAGAGATCGTCGGCGTCCCGGGCGACCAGGTGCACCAGCAGGTCCTCGGCGCCGGAGACGCCGTGCACCTCCAGCACCTCGGGGACCCGGTCCAGCGCGTCGGCGACCGCGGCCAGCTCGCGCTGCACCACCCGCACCGTCACGAACGCGGTGAGCGGGTAGCCCAGCGCCGCCGGGTCGATCCGGCGCTCGAAGGTGTCCAGCGCGCCGAGCCGGTCCAGCTTCGCCAGCCGGGCCTGCACGGTGTTGCGGGAGAGCCCGACCCGGTCGGCGAGCGCCAGCACGGTCGCCCGCGGGTCCTCGGCGAGCGCGAGCAGCAGGCGGGCGTCGTGGCCGTCCAGCTCGCTGCGCACCCTGCCGTCCATTCTCCCGCCCACCCTGCTGCCCACCCACGGACCGTCCGTGCGGTGCGCACTCTGCCGCCCCGGCGCCGTCCTGTCCAGGCCGGCCCCGTGCATTCTGCTCAGTTCCCGGCCCGTCGGTTGTGCAGTCATCGGAGTGGTGGTGAGCTGCTGGTGCAACGTGCGTGGTCCCCGGCCACCACGCCGGCGAGGGAGCTGGAGACACCGATGACCGACACCGACGACCGCGGGACGATCGCCGACATCGAGCAGCGGGTGCTGTGGCTGTCGACCGCGATCATCGACGCCGCCAACCGGCGCGGCGACCCGAGCGGGCTGAAGGTGGGTGGGCACCAGGCGTCGTCGGCGTCCCTGGTGACGATCATGACCACGCTCTGGTTCGAGCACCTGCGGGCGGCCGACCGGGTGTCGGTGAAACCGCACGCGTCGCCGGTGCTGCACGCGATCAACTACCTGCTCGGCGAGCTGGACGAGGCGTACCTGCCGACGCTGCGCGCGTTCGGCGGGCTGCAGTCCTACCCGTCGCGGTCCAAGGACCCGGACCCGGTCGACTACTCGACCGGCTCGGTCGGCATCGGCGCGACCGCCCCGATCTGGGGGGCGCTGGCCCGGCGCTACGTCGACTCGCACTTCGGCGGCGCGGGACGGGGACGGCAGTACTCCCTGGTCGGCGACGCCGAGCTGGACGAGGGCGCGGTCTGGGAGGCGATCCTGGATCCGATGGTCGGCGAGCTCGGCGAGGTCGTCTGGGTCGTCGACCTGAACCGGCAGTCGCTGGACCGGGTGGTCCCCAACATCGGCGCGCCGCGGCTGGAGGGCATGTTCAGCGCCGCGGGCTGGCAGGTGCTCACCGTGAAGTACGGCCGGCTGCTGCACGAGCTGTTCGCCCGCCCCGGCGGCGACGCGCTGCGCGAACGCATCGACGGCATGCCGAACCCGGAGTACCAGCGGCTGCTGCGCTGCGACGCCGCCGAGGTCCGCAAGCGGCTCCCGGACGGCGTGCCCGACGGCGCCGGGCTGGCCGGGCTGATCGAGGACCTGGACGACGCGACGCTGCTGGCCGCCGTCCGGAACCTGGGCGGGCACGATCCGGCCGCGCTCGGCGAGGCGTTCGACGCGATCAACGACACCCGCCCGACGGTCGTCCTCGCCTACACCGTGAAGGGATACGGCCTGGCCACCGCGGGCCACCCGCAGAACCACGGCTCGCTGCTGACCGCCGAGCAGGTGCGCGAGCTCGCCGACACGGTCGGCGCCGACGTCGACGACCCGTGGCGGCGGTTCGATCCCGCGAGCCCGGCCGGGCTGCTGTGCGCCCGGACCGCCGAGCGGCTGCGCCGGGAGCCGGCCGTGCCGGAGCCGGTGCCCGCGCTGCCGACCGACATCGGCCGCACCCCGTCCGGCCGGGCCACCACCCAGGCCGCGCTCGGCCGCGCCCTGCTCGACCTGACCCGGGAGGCGCCCGATGCGGCGGGCCGGGTGGTCACGCTGTGCCCGGACGTGTCGTCGTCGACGAACCTGGGCGGCTGGGTGAACAAGGTCGGCGTGTGGTCCAGCGCCGAGCGCCGGGACTGGTTCGACGACGACCCGGAGACGATCCTGCACTGGCGCGAGCGGCCCACCGGCCAGCACCTGGAGCTGGGCATCGCCGAGGGCAACCTGGTCGGCGCGCTCGGCGAGCTGGGCGCCACCTGGTCGCGCTGGGGGCGCCCGGTGCTGCCGATCGGGGTGCTCTACGACCCGTTCGTCGAGCGGGCCCTGGAGCCGTGGTCGTTCGGCATCTACGCCGGCGGGCAGTCGATCCTGGTCGGCACGCCGTCCGGGGTGTCGCTCGCCCCGGAGGGCGGCGCCCACCAGTCGATCACCACCCCGTCGGTGGGGCTGGAGCAGCCCGGCTGCGTGACCTACGAGCCGGCGTTCGCGATCGACGTCGAGTGGACCCTGCTGGCGTCGCTGGCCCGGCTCGGTCGCCCCGACGGGACCTCGGCCTACCTGCGGCTGTCGACCCGGCCGGTGGACCAGTCGCTGGCCGCGGTGCCGTCCGATCCGGCGGCCCGCGAGCGGCGCCGCCGCCAGGTCGTCGCCGGGGCGTACCCGCTGCGCCATGCGGGCACCGCGCCGGACCTGACGATCGCCGCGATGGGGCCGCTGCTGACCGAGGCGCTGGCCGCCGCCGACCGTCTGACGGCGCTCGGGCACGCGGTGGACGTGGTCTGCGTGACCGCGCCCGGACTGCTGTTCGACGCCGTGCAGGCCAGGGCGGGCCGCCCGGCCCGGCCGCAGGCGCAGCCGTGGGTGCTGGAGTCGGCGTTCCCGGCGCGGCGTGCCGCACCGCTGGTCACCCTGCTCGACGGGCACCCGCACACGCTGGCGTTCCTGGCCGGGATCAACCGGGTGCCGGCCACCCACCTGGGCGTGACCCGGTTCGGCCAGTCCGGTGATCTCGCGTCGGTCTACGCCCATCACGGGCTGGACGCCGACGCCGTCGTCGGGGCGGCACTGGACCTGCTGTAGCCGGGATCAGGCGAGGACCTCGTCCAGCCAGTCGAACACCTCCCGGTGGAACACCGCCCGGCCGGTCATCTCGCAGTGTCCGGTGACGCCGTCGGCCGGGCCGAACTCGACGTAGCGCGACGGGCAGGTCAGCCGGGCGGCGAACGTCGGTGCGGCCGCGGTGAGGTCGTCGCCCGCGGTGCGGCAGACGAACGTGGGGCAGCGGATCAGGTGCTCGCGTCCGGCGAGGGTGTAGTCGGCCAGCACACCGAGCAGCTCCAGCGGGTCGTCGACGCCGTGCACCCACAGGTTGCGGCGCAGCGACCAGCCGGCGCTCGGCCTGCGCAGCACCGACCGGAGCGCCGCGGCCAGCACCGGGCGGGTGAGCACGGTGCCGTGCGGGAGGTTGCGGGTCAGCGGCCGCGGGATCCGCGCCCGGAGCGCGCCCAGCAGGTCGTAGGGCCCGCTGTCGGACACGCAGGCGGCGAGCCGGTGCTCGGCGGTCGCCGCCCGCGGGGCGGTGTACCCGCCGAAGCTCCAGCCCATCAACGCGATCCGGGCCGGATCGACACCGGGCAGCTCCAGCACGTGGTCCAGCACCGGGCCGACCACGTTCTCCCAGTCCGGCCGGAACACGATGCCCTGGTCGAGCAGCACCGAGCCCTGGCCGGGGCCGTCGAACGCGATCACGTGGTAGCCGCGGTCGAGTGCCGCGGCGCCGTTGGCGAACCAGAGCTCCTCGACCGTGCCGTCGTAGCCGTCGGTGAGGATCAGCGTCGGCCGGGGCTCGTCGCCGTCGCCGGCGCGGAAGAAGTAGCCGGGCAGCGTGGTGTCCCGGTAGGGCGTCGCGCCGCACCCGCTGCGCGGTCGCCGTCCACTCGCGGTACCAGAGCTCGCCGTCGACCGCCGTGATCCGGCGGGCGGTCTGCACGCACTCGCCGAGCTCGGCGCCGCCGCAGCGGGTGTAGGCGATCGCGCGGACCAGCTGGGCGTCGTACAGGTCGTCGTCGAGAACGAGTCCCATCGGTTCCTCCCTCGGCGCAGCTGTCACCGCAGGATCTCCACCAGCAGCACCCAGGTGCTCACCAGCGCGCCGCCGATCGCGCCGACCGTGGCGACGACGATGCCGTAGGCGCCGGCCGGCCGGCCGGCGACCAGCAGCGCGCCGGCCGCGGCGATGCCGCCGACGGTGACCGCGGCCGGGAGGACCGTCGACACCAGCCGCACGGCCACCGCCTGCTGCGGCGGCCGGGCTCCAGGCCGGGCGAGGTAGAGCACGCCCGGGCCGAGCACGGCGGACAGGACCAGCAGCTGCACGCCGTACGCGGCCGGGCCCTGCGGCACGGTGAGCAGCATCGCCGACAGCGTCGGCAGCACCAGCAGCAGAACGGCGAAACCCGAGCGGGCCGGGAGCTCCGCGGTGTCGACGATCAACCGGATGTTGATCGACATCGAGACGAAGAGCAGCCCGATCAGTGCCGCCCCCGCACCGGTGACGGCGACCCCGAAGTCGGTCCAGCCCTCCATGCGGCGGACACTCGTCCGCCGCGCCCGCGGTGTTAGGGGGCGGGCGGCTCGTGCGGCGGCTCGTCGCCGCCCTCGGCCAGGAACCGCTCGAACTCCGCGGCCAGCTCGTCGCCGCTGGGGAGCTCGCCGCCCTCCAGCCCGTCGGTCAGGTCACCGGCCTCGCGGGCGGCGGCGACCTGGTCGTACTGCTCCTCCAGCGCCTTCACCACCTGGACGACCTCGTCGGACTCGGCCATCTGCTCGGCGATCTCGGTGTCCGCCTGCTCGGCGGCCCGGGTCAGCGTCTCGGTCGGCAGGTAGAGGCCCGCCGAGAGACCGGCGTGGTCGAGCAGCACCCGGGCGGCCTGCGGGTAGGCCGAGCGCGCCAGGTAGTGCGGGACGTGCACGGCGAAGCCCATCGCGTCCTGCCCGGCCTGGCCGAGCCGGTACTCCAGCAGCGCGGCCGCACTGCCCGGGACGTCCGCGGTCGCGAACCACGGCTGGTGTCCCTCGACGAGCTCCGGGCGCGTCGCGTGCGCGGTGACGCCGATCGGGCGGGTGTGCGGCACCGCCATCGGGATGCCCTGCAGGGTGATCACCAGGCGGACGCCGAGCTGCTCGACGAGCAGGCCCACCGCGGCGACGAACCGCTCCCACTGGGTGTCCGGCTCCGGCCCGGCGAGCAGCAGGTACTGCGTGTCGCCGGTGTCCTGGAGCGCGACCACCTCGAGCGTGGGCGGGTCGTAGTCGGCCCAGTGGTCGGTCTCGAAGCGCAGCGGGGGGCGCCGCGACCGGTAGTCGACGAGCTGGTCGATGTCGAAGCTCGCGACCCGGCTGACCTCCCGCTCGTCCTTCATCGCGCCGACGGCGAGCGCGCCGGCGTTGCCGGCGTCGACGAACCCGTCCAGCACGACGATCAGCACGGGCTCGTCGAGGTGCGGCGCGGCCGGGTCGACCTGGTAGAGCTGAGCGGGATCGAGCACCGGGTCCTCCGTGTGGTGGCGTCCGCGACGGCCGGGGCCCGCCGCCGGCCCGACCCTAGCCGGACGGCGGCCGGTGCTGCCGGTGGCCGCGGCCCGGCCGGGTGTGACGCTGGTCGGCCGGGGGCGTGCGGCGGGCCCGGATGCCGCAGAATGGTCGTTCGTCATGGCAACGTTCTCGGCGCCGCGTGGCGCCTACCTGGTCTGGTCGGCCGGTCTGCTCGCCTACACGGTGGCGGTGCTGCAGCGCAGCTCGTTCGGGGTCGCCGGGCTGGACGCCGCGGAGCGGTTCGACGCCTCGCCGACGGTGCTCGCCGGGTTCCTCGTGCTGCAGCTGCTCGTCTACGCCGCGCTGCAGGTGCCGGTCGGCCTGCTGCTCGACCGCTTCGGTGCCCGGGCGATGGTGCTGGCCGGCGCCGTGACGATGACCGCGGCGCAGGTGCTGGTCGCGCTGGCGACCGCGCTGCCGCTGGCGATCGCGGCCCGGGTGCTGGTCGGGATCGGCGACGCGCTGACCTTCATCTCGGTGCTGTCGGTGGTGTCGGTCTGGTTCCCGGCCCGCCGGGTGCCGCTGATGACGCAGCTGACCGCGCTGCTCGGCCAGTCCGGGCAGGTGCTGTCGGCGATCCCGCTGGCGACGCTGCTGCACGGCCACGGCTGGACGACCGCGTTCCTCGCCGCCGCGGCCGCCGGGCTGGTCGCGACGATCGCGGTGGCGGCGGTGTTCGTGAACCGGCCGCCGGGCAGCCCGGAGCCGGCCCCGGCGGCGAGCCCGCGCGAGGTGCTCGACGGCCTGGCCGGGGCCTGGCGGCACCCGGGGACCCGGCTCGGGCTGTGGTCGCACGCCGGGACCCAGTTCTCCGGCCTGGTGTTCGCGCTGCTGTGGGGGGTGCCCTACCTCGTCGCCGGGCAGGGGATGAGCCCGGCGGGCGCCTCGGTGATGCTGACCGTGCTGGTCGCCGCGGGCGCCGTCGCCGGGCCGGTGTTCGGCGAGTTCACCGCCCGGCACCCGCTGCGCCGGTCCTGGCTGGTGCTGGCGGTGATCGGGTCGACCGCGGTGGTGTGGGCGATCGTGCTGCTGGTGCCGCCGCCCGCCCCGCTGTGGCTGCTGGTGCTGCTGGTGGTGGTGCTCGCCGCGAACGGGCCGTGCTCGGCCGTCGGGTTCGACTACGCCCGCACCTTCAATCCCGAGCACCGGCGCGGGACGGCCGTCGGCATCGTCAACGTCGGCGGGTTCACCGCATCGCTGCTGACGACGCTGCTGGTCGGCGCCGTGCTCGGGATCTCAGGCGGCTACACCCCGGAGGCGTTCCGGGTGGCCTGGCTCGTGCAGTTCCCGATCTGGGCGATCACCGTCGCCGGGGTGCTCGTCGCGCGCCGCCGGGCCCGCCGGGTGCTGGCGGAGGAGGGCACGATCGTGCCGCCGCTGCGCGAGGTGCTGAGGCGGCGCCGGCGGACCCCGTGATCCGGGCTCACTCGGCCAGCAGCCGGTACAGCGCCTTGCGTGCCGCGGTCAGCGCCTCGGTGGCCGCGGTGACCTGCTCGGGCGTCCCGGCGGCGGCCACCTGCCGGGCGGCCGCGTGCAGCCGGGCCAGCTCGTCGCCGAGCCCGGTGGCCGGGTCGTCGGCCGCGGCCTCCGCGTCGTCGGCGAACGGGGCCCACACCGCGTCCAGGGTGGCGCGGTGCTCCGCGACGTGCCGGGTGCCCTCCTCGGTGAGGTGGACGACGCGGCGGCCGTCGGTCTGCTCGGAGCGGACCAGGCCCTCGTCCTCCAGCTGGGACAGCATCGGGTAGACCGAGCCGGGGCTCGGCTTCCACCGGCCGCCGGTCCGGGCGGTGATCTCCTGGATGATCTCGTAGCCGTGCCGCGGCGCATCGGCGACGACGGCGAGCACCGCCGCCCGGACGTCACCGCGGGCGGTCCGCCTGCGGCCGAAGCCGCGCCCCCGCCCGCCGGGGCCGAACCCACCGGGCCCGAAGCCGCCGAAGCCGCCGAAGCCGCCGGGGCCGCCCGGCCCGCCGAAGCCACCGGGCCCGCCGCCGAAGCCGCCCGGGCCGAACGGCCCGCCGGGGCCGAAACCGCGGCCGCGGCCGTGCGGGCCGCCGCGGTGCGGACGGCCGCGGCGCGGGTCGTCACCCTCGTGGTCTGCCTGGTCGTCGTTCATGAATGCCTCCTCGCGGCCGCGCGGGCCGGGTCGTCCGAACCGTCCGGGCCGGCCGAACGGCCGCCGGAGACCGTGCACGTCTCGCATGGTCATGACGTGTGTTCCTCTCGTCGCGAGCCTCCTCTTCGATCGGCTCGTGTGCCATCACGATATATCGCGACGCGTCGCCGTTGCAACGAGATACGTCTGAGAGTTCGCTGTGTGCCGCGTCGCCGCTGGCCCGGCCCGGCCCGATGCCGTTGACTGGCCGGACGGGCCCGGACCGGCCGGGCCCGGCGAGGGGAGGGGGCGTCGTGGGGCGTCACGACCGGCGGAGGCCGGCCGACGGGGACACCGCGGGCACCGCGGAGGTGTCCGACTCGGCCGAGGAGCTCGACCTCAGCGAGGTCTCACCGGCGATCCTGCGCGACCGGCTCTCCGCGCACGCGGACGGCCGCGACGACCAGGTCGTCCGCGCCGCCGCCGAGCTGCGGGCGAGCCTGGACCGGCTGGCGGCCGGCATCGCCCACCGCCGGGAGGCGCTCGTCGTGCGGGCGGGGGAGATGGCGCGCGCCGCGGCGCCGTTCGCCGGCGGGGCGCTCGCGGCCGGGCTCGGCGCGGTACTGGTGGTGCGACGGGTGCGCCGGCCAGATCGTTAGCTTGCGCAACGCCGCCCGCCGGGCGGACACTCGGTGCTCCGGCGGTGGCGATGGAGGTACGCGATGAAGGTCTCCGACATCCTGCGGATCAAGGGCGACACGGTGCACACGGTGCTCTCGTGGAACACGATCGCCGAGGCGGCCGCCCGGCTGGCCGGGCCACCCGCGATCGGGGCACTCGTGGTGTCCGACGACGGGTTCCGCGAGCGGGTCGCCGGGATCATCTCCGAACGCGACATCGTCCGCCGGTTCGCCACCGACGGCGCCGGCCTGACCCGGCTCACCGTGGCCGACGTGATGACCCGCAAGGTCGTCACCTGCACACCGGACGACTCGATCGCCGAGGTCATGGCCTCGATGAACCGCTGGCGGCACCGGCACCTGCCGGTCGTGGAGAACGGCAGGCTGCGCGGCATGATCAGCATCGGGGACGTGGTGAAGCAGCGGCTGGCGGAGATGAGCACCGAGGCCGGGGTGCTGCGCGACATCTACATCGCCTCACACTGATACCGGGGGATCACCGTTCCACCGGGAACGACGGGCGCGGCCCGGGCGTTGCACCGGGCATGAGCGCTGCATCTGCTTCGACCGCGGGTCGTCGTGCCGGCCGTACGGCCGCGTTCGCGACGCTCTTCCGTGCCCTCACCCGGCGGGGCGCCCCCGGTGAGCCCGGGCCCGCCCAGCGGGTCCGGGCGCTGCCCTCGATGCTGGGCGACGCCTGGCGCGGCAGCTACCCGCACCTGGGGAAGGGCCGGTTGGCGCTGTTCCTGCTCGCGCTGGCCTACCTGGTGTCGCCGGTGGACCTGGTCCCGGAGGCGTTCCTCACCGTGTTCGGCCTGGGCGACGACGCGATCGTCGCGATGTGGCTGGGCGGCGCGCTGCTGGTCGAGGCCGACCGCTACCTCGGCTGGCGGTCCGGGTCGCCGGTCGTCGTCGACGGCGGTCAGGTCTCGCAGTTCGACCGGACGTAGTCGTTGATCCGCTGGCTGGCCGCCTGGTACTCGGGGTCGCTGCGGGCCTCGGCGATCTCCGGGTCGCGGGCGACGGCGATCGTGTCGCCGCCGTTCGCCTCCAGCAGCTGCAGCTGACGCTCCACGATCTGGTTGACCCGGTCGAAGTCCGACCGGATCTCCTGCGGGGCCAGCGCGGTGACCTGCTGGTTGGCCCGGCGCACGTTGGAGGCGACCGCCTCGACGTCGTCCAGTCCGCGGCCGAGTCCGAGCCCGCCGACCGGCTGCGTCGCCTGGCGGCTGGCCTGCACCGCGTCACAGAACGGCGTCGTCGCCTGCGCCTGGGTGGTCGTCGCCGGGCGGGACGTGCCGGGCTGGGTCGCGAGCGAACCGCCGCAGCCGGCGAGCAGCACCAGCGCAGCCGGAACGAGCAGCACGAACCGCCGCACAGCCGTCATCGGGTTCCTCCACTCACCACCACCGATCGGGGTGTCGGAGAGTCTAGGTCCGGGCCTGTGAGGTGGGTGTCGTGACCTGCCGATCGGCGGTGTGCCGCTCGTCCCAGGCGGGCCTCCCGGCCGGACGGGTCAGCCGAGCAGCGCCCGCAGCACCCCCGGCACGTCGGTGATGATCCGGTGCACCCCGGCGTCGATCATGCGACGCAGGTCGGTCCCGGAGTTGACGGTGTACACGCCGGTCTCCATCCCGCGGGCCCGGACCGCCGCGACCAGCGCGGCGTCGGTGACCCGGAAGCTCGGGTTCACCTGGTCGGCGACGGCCGCGGCGGCGTCCAGCTCGGCGTCGGTGGGCCGGCTGTCGAACAGCAGGCCCGCCGGGACGTCCGGGGCGGCGGCGGCGAACCGGCGCATCGCGTCGTGGTCGAAGGACTGCACCGCGACGTCGGCCCGCGGTGCCCCGACGGCGTCGGCGACCTGCTGCTCGATGCCGGGGTAGGACGCCGGGTCCTTCAGCTCGATCAGCAGGCCGGCCCGGTCCCCGACCCGGGCGAGGAGCTCGCCGAGGGTGGGGACCGGCTCCCCGGCGAACCCGGGACCGAACCAGGAGCCCGCGTCGAGCCGCTTCAGCTCGGCGAGGGTGAACGTCCCGACCGGTTCCGCGGCCCGGTCCGGGAGGACCCGGGCGACGTCGGTGGTGCGGGCGAGGGTGGTGTCGTGCAGCAGGACCAGCTGCCCGTCGGCGGTCCGCTGCAGGTCGACCTCGATCGAGTCGGCGCCCTGCGCGAGCGCCTCGTCGACGGCGGCGAGGGTGTTCTCCGGGGCGTCGGCGGAGGCGCCCCGGTGGGCGACCACCTGCACGGCCGGGCCCGGTCCGGCGGGGGAGGGGTGTCGCATGTCGCCGATCCTTCCGGGCCGGGCGGTCGGCCCGGTGCACGCCGGACGGCGCCGGGATGACACCGGGCCGAACCGGTCACGGGTCACGGGCGGGCGGCGGCGGCGTCGAGGGCGGGCAGGTAGCCGTCCCGGTATCCGGCGGCGGTCGGGTGGTAGGCGGCCGGGCTGCCCGCGGCGGGCGGGTTGATCCACGGCTCGGCGCCGCACAGGCCGTGCCCGGCGAACGCGTCGCGGACGTCGACGAACTGCCCGCGGAAGCGCTGCGCGGCGTCGGCGAGCGCGTCGTTCAGGGTGTCGGCGGCCCGGTTGAGCGCCTCCCGGCGGGCCGCGTTCGGGACGCCCGGGACGTCGCAGGTCGCGCCGGGCTCGAACAGCCGCGGATAGCCGAGGACGACGATCCGGGCGTCCGGTGCCTGCAGCCGCACCGCGACGATCACCGAGATCAGCCCGCCCGGTGCGAACAGCTCGGCGATCCGCTCACCGCCGCGGACCGCCCGGAAGCAGGTCTCGTCGTCCGGGGCGGTGCTGCAGGTGGCGAGCACCGGGCCGAAGCCGGTGTCGTTGCCGCCCGCGGTGATCGTCACCAGGCCGGTGTCCGCGGAGACCGTCCTGACCTGGCGGGCGAGCACCTCGCCGCTGGTCGCTCCGCTGCAGGCGACGGTGCTGAACGACGCGGGCCCGTGCCGTTCCGCCCAGAGCGCGGGATAGGCGTCGGGCCCGCGCAGGCACTCCCCGCTCGCCGGGTCGGTGGCCGCACCGACGCCCGCCGCGTAGGAGTCGCCGAGCGCGACGTAGCGGGTCGCCTGCTGCGCCGACGCGCCCGGGGCGGCGACGGCCGCGGGGGCCAGGCCGACGAGCAGCAGCACGGCCAGCACGGGGACCAGGAGTCGGCGCACGCGTCCCAGCCAACCCGGCGGGGGACGGGCGGGCAATCGCGGTTCCGGGTGAGGGGCGGTACGGGCCGTGCGGCACCGGTGGGCCGAACGGGTGCGCGGGATCTGCCGGCCGGCGGCGTCCGCGGCGTCGGCGCAGCTCCCGGCCCTGCCCGCTCGACCACGCTGAGTGACCGGCAGCACAGGGCGGCAAACGGACGTACCACTCGCCCGTCCGGTGCGCGATCCCGTCGTCGCAGGTGGAGGGGCGATTTTCCGGCGCACCGACCGGTTGTCCCTGCGGTGAACGGCAGGTGATGGCCGCTCTCGTCACCCAGCGTCCGCTCACCGCCCGGCGGCTTCCAGTGGTCTCGTCATCACTCGTTCGGGTTTGCCCTCGCGGGGCGGCGGGCTAGCGTCGGCGTCAGATCACGGAACGGTCACGAACCGGACGCAGCCCGACCCCCCGACGGGCTGCCCCGCTCCCCACGGGTTGTCCGCCGTTCCGCGATCCGGAAGGAAGACGTGGCACGGCATCGCTCCCCCCAGGGTCGGCCCGCGGGTCTCGGGCTCCTGTCACCGCAGTTCGCGGTGGCAGGGGTCGGAGGCATGGCCGGCGCGTTCCCGTCCGGTCCGCACGTCCGGCGCTCCCGCCGCGCCGAGGACCGCCCCCGGTACTCCGCGAGCACCCGGATCGCGGCCGCGGTCGTCGCGGTCGGCGGTCTCGCCGGTGCCGCGCACGCCTCGGTCGGCGGCGAGGGGCTCCCCGCCCCGGTGACCGGCTGGCTGGACACCGCCTCCGCGGCGTTCACCGGCGGTGGCGCCACGGCCGGCCTGGCGGCGCCCGAGGCGGTCCCCGCCGCCGCGCCGATCGCCGATCCCGGCACGATCGCCGCGCTGGCCACCCCGGCCGCCGGCGGCGCCTCGGTCGCCGCGCAGACCGTCATCGCCGGAGCCGGCGTGCACTCCAGTGCCGCGGACGCCGTCGACGGCGCCGTCGCCTCGATCGCGAAGGTGCAGGAGGCCGCCGCCGAGCAGGCCCGCGCCGCCGAGGCCGCCCGGGCAGCCGGTGCCACCGGCTCGCTGGAGAGCCCGTCGGTCGCCGGTGGCGCGGTGTCGATCGTGTCCGGCCGGGTCACCTCCGGGTTCGGCTCGCGCTGGGGCTCCCAGCACATGGGCCTGGACATCGCCGCCCCGATCGGCACCCCGATCAACGTCCCGATCGACGGCACCGTGATCAGCTCCGGCGCGGCGAGCGGGTTCGGCATGTGGGTCCGGGTGCAGCACGACGACGGCACGATCACCGTCTACGGCCACATCAACCGCTCGCTGGTGTCGGTGGGCGAGCGGGTGACCGCCGGGCAGCAGATCGCCGAGGTCGGCAACCGGGGCCAGTCGACCGGCCCGCACCTGCACATCGAGGTCATCGACCCGAGCGGCACGAAGATCAACCCGAAGCCGTGGCTGGACGCCAGGGGCTTCTCCTACACCTGATCAGGACTTCTGCACGCTCTCCAGCGCGCGGATCTTGTTCGTCGCGTCCAGGGCCGCCACCTTGTACGCCTCGGACAGGGTCGGGTAGTTGAAGACGGTGTCGACCAGGTAGTCGACGGTCCCGCCGCAGCCCATGACGGCCTGCCCGATGTGCACCAGATCGGTCGCGTTCGTCCCGAAGACGTGCACGCCGAGCAGCGTCCGGTCCTCCACGGAGACGAGCAGCTTCAGCATCCCGTAGGAGTCGCCGACGATCGCGCCGCGCGCCAGCTCCCGGTACCGGGCGAGCCCGGTCTCGTACGGCACCGCGGCCGAGGTCAGCTCCGCCTCGGTGTGCCCGCAGAACGAGATCTCCGGGATGGTGTAGATCCCGATCGGCTGCAGCTCGTGCAGCTGGCGGACCGGCTCGTCGAACAGGTGGTAGGCGGCCAGCCTGCCCTGGTCCATGCTGGTCGACGCGAGCGCCGGGAACCCGATCACGTCGCCGACCGCGGCGATGTGCTCCACGGTGGACCGGAACTGCTTGTCCACCTCGATCCGGCCGCGCGGGTCGGCGCTCAGGCCCGCCTTCTCCAGGTCCAGCTCGGCGGTCAGCCCCTGCCGGCCCGCCGAGTACATGACCATGTCGGCCGGGATCTTCTTCCCGCTGGCGAGGCTGGTGACGGTGCCCTTCCCGTTCACCTCGACCGAGGACACCTCCTCGCCGAACCGGAACGTCACGGCCTGGTCGCGCAGGTGGAACTTCAGCGACTCGACGACCTCCGGGTCGCAGAAGCCGAGCATCGTGTCCCGCTTCTCCACCACGGTGACCCGGGTGCCCAGCGCGGCGAACATCGAGGCGTACTCGATCCCGATCACCCCGGCGCCGACGACCACCATCGAGCCGGGCACCCGGCCCAGCTCCAGCACCTGGTCGGAGTCGACGACCCGCTCGCCGTCGAACGCGACCGTGTCCGGCCGGGCCGGCCGGGTCCCGGTCGCGATCACGAACTTCTCCGCGCTGACCTGGTTGTGGTCGCCCCGCCCGGCGCCCTCGACGACGACCGTGTGCGGGTCGGTGAACCGGGCGGTGCCGGTGAGGATGTCGACGTGGTTGCGGAGCAGCTGGTTGCGGACGATCTCGGTCTCCCGGCCGATCACGTGCCGGGTGCGGGCCAGCAGGTCGTCGATCGTGATCTCGGCCTTGACCCGGTAGCTCGCGCCGTACATCTCGCGCTGGCTGAACCCGGACAGGTACAGGACGGCCTCGCGCAGCGTCTTCGACGGGATGGTCCCGGTGTTGACGCAGACGCCGCCCATCATGTGCCCGCGGTCCGCGATGGCGACGCGCCTGCCGAGCTTGGCCGCGGCGATCGCGGCCTTCTGCCCGCCGGGGCCGGAACCGATCACCACCAGGTCGTAGTCGTACACGGGGTGCACCTCCGGGTCGGTCACGCGACCAGCCTCATCGCCGCCGGGGCACCGGGCAACAGCCCGCGCGTGAACAGCGTGTCACGCCTGGTACGCCCGGCGGCGCTCCTCCGCGAGGAAATGCGCGGTCTCCCGGGTCGCGGTGTACAGCGAGCGGTAGTGCGGGTGGTACCGGTCGTAGATCTCGCGGGCCGCCGGATCCGGCTCGATCGTCCGGGCGACCGGGTTCCACCTGCGCAGTTCGGGCTCCGCGCCGGTCGCGACCGCGGCCAGCCACGCGTCGCCCAGCGCCGCCCCCACGGTCTGCTCGGGGACGTCCTGGGGCACCCCGGTCACGTCGGTGACGATCCGCGTCCACAGTCCACCCTGGACCCCGCCGCCCACCGCCACCAGCCGCTTCGTGCCGCCGCCCGCCTGCCGCATCACCTCCAGGTTGTGCCGGACACCGTGCGCGATGCCCTCCAGCGCCGCCCGGTACACCTCGCCCCGGGTGTGCCCGGTGGTCAGTCCGGCGAGGACGCCGCGGGCGTCCGGATCGAACAGCGGGGTGCGCTCGCCGGCGAAGTAGGGGAGCAGCAGCAGCCCGCCGCTGCCGGGCGGCACCTGCGCGGCCTCGGCGACCAGCTCGGTGAAACCCTCGCCGGTCAGGTCGCGCAGCCAGTTGGTGATGGCGCCCGAGGTGGCCATCCCGGCGGCGAGGGTGGTGCTGCCGGGGACGACGCCGCGGGTCGTCCACATCGCCGGGTGCGGGTGCGCCCGGTCGATCACCTCGATCAGGAACATGGTGGTGCCGTACATGACCATGACCTCGCCGGGTGAGGTGACGCCGGCGCTGGTCGCCTCGGCCCAGGCGTCGACCGTCCCGGCGGTGACCGGCAGCCCCTGCGGCAGCCCGGTCTCGGCGGCCGCCGCGGCGCTCACCTGCCCGGCCACCTCGGTCGGCCACAGCAGCCGGGGCAGCTCGATCCCCGGGGCGGTCAGCTCCGCCCAGTCGTGCGCCCAGTCCGCGGCGGCGAGGTCGTACATCGGGTCGCACTGGCTGGCCGAGTGGTGGTCGAGCACGTACTCGCCGGTCAGCCGGTGCACCAGGTACGACGAGCACATCAGGAACAGCGACGCGCGCCGGTGCACCTCCGGCTCGTGCCGGGCCAGCCAGCGCCACTTCGGGCCCACCGCCTGCGACGACAGCGGTGTCCCGGCCCGGGCGAGGATCGCCTCGGCGCCCAGCTCGGCGGTCAGCTCGTCGATCTCGACCCCGGCCCGGGTGTCGACGCCGTAGAGGATCGCCGGGCGCAGCGGGCGCCCGTCGGCGTCCGCCGGGAGCAGCGTCGGGCCGATCCCGGACACGCCGAGCCCGGCCGGCTCCGCGTCCGGGACGGCGGCGAGCAGCTCCCGGACGATCCCGGTGAAGTCGCCCCACCAGATCGTCTCCGCGTCGTGCTCGACCCAGCCCGGGCGGGGCTGGGCGGTGTCGTGGGCGCGATCGGCCCGGGCGAGCAGCCGGCCACCGGTGTCGACGACGACGCCCTTCGAGCCGGAGGTCCCGATGTCGACGCCCAGATAGACCTGCATGGGACTTTCCTACCCTCCCCGGGGTGTGCCGCGCAGCGCTGCCGGGCAGAACATCGGTGCAGGTTGCGGGGTGCCGGGCGGGGTGTGTCCGGTGCTGCCGCCGGGCACCGGCCGCGCCGCCGATAGCAGACCGGTCCGACAGTCCGGGCGCTCCGCGGCCCGCGGAGCCGGACCTGTCCACGAGACCCCCTCCGGAAGTGGTCGCGAGGCCGGTTGTCCACAGCCCGCGGGCCGGCACCGTCGCGGACCCGGCCCGCCGTCGCAGGATCGCCGCATGACGATCCCCGCCCAGCCCGATCCCGCCGCACCGCCCGGGATCCGCCCGGTTCCCCCACCGGCGGATCCGCCGGTGCCGAGCCCCGCACCGGCCCGGCCGCGCCCGGGCGCCGCACCGCCGGATCCGCCGGCCGGCGGCCCGGCCGGGCCACGGCTGCGGCTCGGCGACACCGGGGAGGTGCTGGCCGCGATCCCGGTGCTGATCGGCTTCCATCCGGAGGACTCGCTGGTCCTGGTCGCGATCGGCGGGCCGGGCGGCGGGCGGCGGGTGGGGCTCACCCTGCGGGTCGACCTGCCGGCCCCGCACCAGGTCCGCCGGGTGTGCGACGAGGCGGTGTCGGTGCTGTCCGGGGACGGCCCGGCGGAGGCGGTGGCCGTCGTCGTCCGGGGTGCGCGGACACCGGCCCGGCCCGCCCGCCGCACCCGCCGCGACGTCGCGGTCGCCACCCGCCGCGCGCTCGGCTGGGCCGGCATCGTCCCGCTCGCCGTGCTCTGGGCGGCCGGCACCCGGGAGGGCGACCGCTGGAGCTGCTACCCGCTGCCGGGGCAGGTGTGCGACTGCTCGGGGGTGGTGCCCGGCCCGGCCGCCACCCCGTTCGCGGCGGCCGCCGCGGTGCTGGAGGGCCGGGCGGTGCTCCCCGACCGGGCGGCCGTCCGCGATCAGCTGGCCGGCGGTACCACCGACCGCGCCCGCCGGGAGCGGCTGGCCGCGGACCCGCCACCGCCGGTGGACGTGTCCGGAGGCCCGGCCGGGCGCACGCTGCTCGACGCCGCGCTGGCCGACGCCGCCCGGGGGCGGCTCGCGATCGACGACGGGTCCGCCCGGCGGTTCCGGGCCGCGTTCGGCGACCCGGCGTTCCGGGACGAGGCGCTGCGACGGTGCCTCGGGGCGCAGGCCCCGCACGCCGAACAGCTGTGGGCGGCGCTGACCCGCGCGCTGCCCGCGCCCGGGCGGGCGCATCCGGCGGCGTTGCTGGCGGTCTGCGCGCTGCTGCGCGGCGACGGGCCGCTGGCCGCGCTCGCGGTGGAACGGGCGCTCACCGACCGGCCGGACCAGGTGCTCGCCGCGGTGGTGGACACCTCGCTGCGCGGCGCCACGACACCGGGGGAGCGGTCGCCGTACGCGGGCCCCGGCGGGCTGCGACGGCTGCTCACCGCGATGCTCGGCACCGGCGGCCCGGGCGGCTCCCGGTGAGCGGGTCAGCGGCTGCGGGCGAACTCCCACGCGTCGGCGACGATCCGCTCGATCTCGGTGCGCGAGGGCTTCCAGCCCAGCTGCTCGGCCGCCCGGTCGCCGGCGGCGACCAGCACCGCCGGGTCACCGGGGCGGCGCGGCGCCACGACCGCCGGGATCGGGTGCCCGGTCACCCGGCGGCAGGTCTCGACGACCTCCAGCACGGAGAACCCGTGCCCGCTGCCCAGGTTGTAGATGTCGTGCCGGCCGGGGGTGGCGTGGTCCAGCGCGAGCAGGTGGGCGTCGGCCAGGTCGTCGACGTGGATGTAGTCGCGCACGCAGGTGCCGTCGGGGGTCGGCCAGTCGTCACCGTAGATCGAGATGGACTCGCGGGTGCCGGCGGCGACCTGCAGGACCAGCGGGATGAGGTGGGTCTCGGTCGCGTGCCGCTCGCCGAGCCGGTGCCCGCCGCCCACGTGCGCCCCGGCGACGTTGAAGTACCGCAGGCTGGTCGCGGCGAGGCCGTGCGCGTGCGCGTACGAGGTCATCATGTGGTCGATGGCGAGCTTGCTCGCGCCGTACGGGTTGGTCGGCCGGGTCGCGGCGGTCTCCGGGATCGGCACCCGGTCCGGCTCGCCGTAGGTGGCCGCGGTCGAGGAGAAGACCAGCCGCGGCACCGCGTGCTCGCGGATCGCCTCCAGCAGCCGGAACGAGGCGACCACGTTGCCGTCCCAGTACCGCTCCGGCTTCTCGACCGACTCACCGACCAGCGACCGTGCGGCGAAGTGCAGCACGCCGTCGAAGGAGCCCCCGGCCAGGACCTCGCCCGCGGTCGCGCCCAGCTCGCCCTCGACGAGGGTCGCTCCGGCGGGCACGGCGTCCCGGTGCCCGGTGGACAGGTCGTCGAGCACGACGACCTCGTGCCCGGCTGCGAGCAGGTGTGCCGCGCACACGCTGCCGACGTACCCCGCCCCACCGGTGACGAGCAGCTTCACTCCGGTCCTCCCACCGTGCCGATCCGACGGTGCGAGCCTCTCACCCCGCCCCCCGGTGCGTCGTCGTGCCCCCGGGGTGCGGGGTGCCTACTGCGCCCGGACGAGGACGGCGTGCGCCACCAGGGGGGCCACGGTGGCCTTCTCGCCCTCGGTGACCACCGGGACGGGATCGCCGAACCGCGGGATGGAGCCGACCTCCACGATGTGCCCCGGCACGATCCCGGCCAGCTTGAGCTCGGCCATCAGCTCCGCGTCGTTCTGGACGTGCTCGGCGATCCGGCGCACCTCGACCCGGCCGCCGCCGCGGCGGGCCAGCTCGTCGAGCCGCTGCAGCCCCACCTCGAGCGCCGGCGGCACCGAGGAGGACGCGGACAGCCCGTCGCCCCGCTCCAGCTCCTCCAGGCCCGGGATCGGGTTGCCGTAGGGCGACACGGTCGGCTTGTCGAGCAGCCGGAGCAGCTTCCGCTCGACGTCCTCGCTCATGACGTGCTCCCAGCGGCACGCCTCGGCGTGGACGAGCTCCCACTCCAGGCCGATCACGTCGATCAGCAGGCGTTCGGCCAGCCGGTGCTTGCGCATGACGGCGACGGCCCGGCTGCGGCCGTCGTCGGTCAGCTCGAGGTGGCGGTCCCCGGCCACGACGACCAGCCCGTCCCGCTCCATCCGGGCGACGGTCTGGCTGACGGTCGGGCCGCTCTGACCGAGGCGTTCGGCGATCCGCGCGCGCAGCGGGACGACGCCTTCCTCCTCGAGTTCGTAGATGGTTCGGAGATACATCTCCGTGGTGTCGATGAGGTCGTTCACGTGGGGCCCCTTCATTCGGTGGCCAGTCTACCCAGGCCGGCGCCCGGGCACGGTGCGCCCGTCCGGGGCAGGATGGGGCGCGTGTCCGGTTCCATGATCGCCCCCGAGGATCTCGCGGATCTGCTCGCCCCCACCGCGGGGGCTGCGGCCGGTCCGCCCGAGACCACCCGCCCCGTGCTGCTCGACGTGCGATGGCGGCTGCTCGGCCCGCCCGGGCGCGGGGACCACGCGGCCCGCCGGATCCCGGGTGCGGTCTTCGTCGACCTCGACACCGAGCTGGCGGCCGGTCCGTCGGCACCCGGGCCCGGCGGGCGGCACCCGCTGCCGGGGCCCGCTGCGCTGCAGGCCGTGCTGCGCGCCGCCGGGATCCGCGACGACGCACCCGGCCAGCTCGTCGTCGCCTACGACGACGTCGACGGCTCGGTCGCCGCGCGCGCCTGGTGGCTGCTGCGCTGGGCGGGCGTCGCACCCGGCCGGATCCGGGTGCTCGACGGCGGGTTCACCGCCTGGGAGGCGATCGGCCTGCCGGTGGCCGGGACCGAAGGCGACGCCCCGGAGCCGGATCCGGCGCCGCCCGGCGACCTGGTCGTCCGGCCGGGCGCGATGCCCGTGGTCGACGCCGACGGCGCGGCCGCGCTGGCCCGCGACGGCGTGCTGCTCGACGCCCGCGCCGCGGCCCGGTTCCGCGGCGAGACCGAGCCGGTGGACCCGCGGGCCGGGCACATCCCGGGCGCCCGCAACACCCCGGCGGCGGCCACCGCCGGGCCGGACGGGCGCTGGCCCGCCGCCGGCGTGCTGGCCGACCGGTTCCGCGCGGCCGGGATGGCGCCGGGGACACCGGCCGGCGCCTACTGCGGCTCGGGCATCAACGCCTGCGCGATCGTGCTCGCGCTGGAGGAGTCCGGGCTCACCACGCCGGACGCGCCGGCCGCGCTCTACCCGGGTTCCTGGTCGGAGTGGAGCTCGGATCCGCAGCGCCCCGCCGCCACCGGCGACCGGCCGTGGGCCGCTCGGGAGTGACCGTGACCCCGCGTCTGGCATACGGTCCCCTCCCATGAGCGCGCGCACGTCGGTCGTGTGGACACCGGAGTTCCTCACCTACCAGCTGTCCGACGACCATCCCCTCAACCCGGTGCGGCTCGAGCTCATGATGGAGCTGTCCCGCGGGCTGGGTGTGCTCGACGGCGTCGAGCTGATCGAGCCGGAGCCGGCGACCGAGGCCGATCTCGACCGGGTGCACACCGCCGGCTACCGGACCGCGGTCCGGTCCGCGCCGGAGGCGCCGTTCGGCGTCGGGCACGGGCTCGGCACCTCCGACAACCCGATCTTCTTCGGGATGCACGAGGCGGCCGCCCTGATCGCGGGCGGCTCGGTGCGCGCCGCCCGGGAGATCGCCGAGGGCCGCGCCGACCGGGCGGTGAACATGGCGGGCGGGCTGCACCACGCGATGCGCGACCGGGCCGCCGGGTTCTGCGTCTACAACGACTGCTCGGTCGCGATCGCCTGGCTGCTGGAGCAGGGCTACGAGCGGATCGCCTACCTCGACGTCGACGTGCACCACGGCGACGGCGTGCAGGCCGCCTTCTACGACGACCCGCGGGTCATGACGATCTCGCTGCACCAGCACCCGCTCACCCTGTGGCCGGGCACCGGCTGGGCGGGCGAGCTGGGCCGCGGCGACGGCGAGGGCTACGCGGTGAACATCGCGCTCCCGCCGGGCACCGGGGACGCCGGCTGGCTGCGCGCCTTCCACGGCGTGGTGCCCTCGCTGCTGGAGCAGTTCCGGCCGCAGGTGCTGGTCACCGAGTGCGGGGCGGACACCCACGCCGAGGACCCGCTGGCGAACCTGGAGATGTCGGTGGACGGCCACCGCGCCGTCTACCACGCGCTGCGCGAGCTGGCCGAGACCACGGCCGGCGGGAAGTGGCTGATCCTCGGCGGCGGCGGCTACGCCCTGTACCGGGTGGTCCCGCGCTCCTGGACGCACCTGATGGCCGTCGCGCTGGACCGCGATCTCGACCCGGACACCTCGATCCCGGCGGACTGGACGGCGAAGGCGTCCACCCACACCCGGGCGCCGCTGCCGGTCTCCATGTCCGACGGCGCGGACCCGTCGTTCGAGCGCTGGGGCGGGTCGTTCGGGGAGCGCGTCGACTCGGCCATCCTGGAGACCCGCCGTGCGCTGTTCCCCCTGCACGGCCTCGAACCCGACGACCCGCGGGACTGAGCGGCGGACAGGACGGACCCATGCCCGACGACGAGCCGCAGCACGAGCACCCCTACCCCTATCCCCGGCAGTGGGAGGCCGACGTCGTCGCCTCCGACGGCGGGATCGTGCATCTGCGCCCGATCACCCCCGACGACGCCGACGCCCTGCTCGCCTTCCACGCCAAGCTGTCCGACCGCACCCGCTACCTGCGCTACTTCGGTCCCTACCCGCGGATCTCGCCGCGCGACCTGGAACGGTTCACCGTCGTCGACCACCGCACCCGGGTCGCGTTCCTGGCGCTGCTCGGCGACGAGATCATCGCGGTCGGCCGGTACGAGGGCCTGACCGCGAGCGGCGGCGCGGCCGTCTCGCAGGGCGCCGGGACCGACGAGCCCGTCACCTCCGCCGAGGTCGCGTTCGTCGTGCGCGACGACCACCAGTCCCGCGGGCTCGGCTCGATCCTGCTCGAGCATCTCGCCGCGGCCGCCCGGGAGAACGGCCTGTCCCGGTTCGAGGCCGAGGTGCTCGTCGAGAACCACGCGATGGTGCGCGTCTTCCGGGAGGCCGGCTACCAGGTCAAGCGGGCCTTCGCGGAGGGCGTGCTGCACCTGGAGTTCGACATCGACCCGACCGAGAAGTCGATCGCGGTCCGCGACTCCCGCGAGCAGGCCGCCGAGGCGCGCAGCGTGGCGAACCTGCTGCACCCCGGCTCGGTCGCGGTGATCGGTGCCTCGGCGGACGAGACCAAGCTCGGCCACACCGTCCTGTCCAACCTGCTGCAGGCCGGGTTCACCGGCCCGGTGTACCCGGTCAACCCGGACGCCCGGTCGGTGCGCGGGGTGCGCGCCTACCCGTCGGTGATCGACATCCCGGACGAGGTCGATCTCGCCGTGGTCGCCGTCCCGGCGGCGAACATCGACGAGGTCATGGACTCCTGCCTGGCCAAGGGCGTCAAGGTGCTGGTGGTGATCAGCTCCGGGTTCGCCGACGCGGGCGACGACGGCGGCACCGTCGCCGAGCGCCGGCTGGTCGCCGAGGCCCGCGCGCACGGCATGCGGGTGGTCGGGCCGAACGCGCTCGGCGTCGCCAACCCGGATCCGGCGGTCCGGCTCAACGCGACGCTGGCCCCGGCGCTGCCCGGCCCGGGCAGCACCGGCTTCTTCTGCCAGTCCGGTGCGCTGGGCACCGCGATCCTGGCGAACGCGCGCAGCCGCGGGCTGGGGCTGTCGTCGTTCGTGTCGGCGGGCAACCGGGCCGACGTCTCCGGCAACGACCTCATGCAGTACTGGCAGACCGACCCGGCGACCGACCAGGTGCTGCTCTACCTGGAGACGTTCGGCAACCCGCGCAAGTTCGCCCGGGTCGCCCGCCGGCTGGCCCGGACGAAGCCGATCGTGGCGGTGAAGTCCGGCCGGCACACCGGGCCGCTGCCGTCGCTGGCCTCGGTCGCCGCGCCGATCGACGAGCCGAGCGTGCAGGCGCTGTTCGAGCAGTCCGGCGTCATCCGGGTGCAGACCCTGCCGCAGCTGTTCGACACCGCGCTGCTGCTGGCCTACCAGCCGCTGCCCGACGGACGGCGGGTGTCCGTCGTCGGCAACTCGACCGCGGTGAACCTGCTCGTCACCGACGGCCTGCTGGACGAGGGGCTGGAACCGGCCGCCGATCCGGTCGACGTCGGCACCCGCGCCTCGCCCGCGGAGTTCGCGGCCGCGGTGCGCTCCGCGCTGGACGGCCCGGGCCGGCCGGACGCGCTGATCGCGGTCTTCGTGCCACCGGTCGCGGTCGAGGGCACCGCGCACGCGCACGCGCTGCGCGACGCCGCGGACGGCGCGGGCGTCCCGGTGCTCGCGGTCTTCCTCGCCGCCGAGGGGATACCGGAGGAGCTGTCCGTGCCGCAGGCCGACGGCACCCCCGGCCGCGGTTCGGTGCCCAGCTACGCGAGCCCGGAGCGGGCGACGTCGGCGCTCGGCCGGGTCACCCGGTACGCCGAGTGGCGCAACACCCCGGTCGGCGAGTTCGTCGTCCCAGAGGGGATCGACACCGAACGGGCCCGGCGGCTGGTCGCCTCCTTCGACCCGGACGCCGAGCACCAGCTGACCGACACCGAGGCCGTCGAGCTGCTCGACTGCTACGGCCTGCGGGTCATCGCCTTCGAGCGGGCCGACGGCGCGGACGCCGCCGTCGCCGCCGCCGAGCGGGTCGGCTACCCGGTGGTGATCAAGGCGACCGCCGACGAGTGGCGGCACCGCGGGGACTTCGTCGGTGTCCGGCTCGATCTCGTCTCGGCCGACGCGGTGCGGGCGGCGCACGCCGAGCTGTCCCGGGTCACCGGGTCGCAGGAGGTGTACGTGCAGCGGATGGCGCCGAAGGGCACGTCCTGCAAGCTGGAGGTCGTCGACGACCCGTCGTTCGGCTCGCTGCTCGCCTTCGGCCTGTCCGGGATGGCCACCGAGCTGCTCGACGACCGCGCCTACCGGGTGCTGCCGGTGTCCACCGAGGACGCGCGGCGGCTGATCCGGGCGCCCCGCGCCGCCCCGCTGCTGACCGGCTACCGCGGCACCGAGCCGGTGGACACCGCGGCGCTGGAGGACGTCGTGCTGCGGGTCGGCCGGCTCACCGAGGACATCCCGCAGATCCGGTCGCTGTCCCTGGACCCGGTGCTGGCCTCCCCGGAGGGTGCCTTCGTCACCGGGGCCAGGGTGACGGTCGGCCGCCCGCCCAGCCGGCGCGACGCCGGCCCCCGCCGCCTGGCCTGAACCGGGCGGCGGGGCCGGCCGCGGTCAGCTGCGGAACGACACCTGCAGGGTGGGGGTGGAGGTGTCGGCGAAGAAGTCGTTGCCCTTGTCGTCCATCACGACGAACGCCGGGAAGTCCTCGACCTCGATCTTCCAGACCGCCTCCATGCCGAGCTCCGGGTACTCGAGCACGTCGACCTTGCGGATGCAGTCCTGGGCCAGCCGGGCGGCCGGGCCGCCGATCGAGCCCAGGTAGAAGCCGCCGTTGGCCGCGCAGGAGTCCACCACCTGCGTGGACCGGTTGCCCTTCGCGAGCATCACCAGCGACCCGCCGGCCTCCTGGAACTGCTTCACGTAGGAGTCCATCCGGCCGGCCGTGGTCGGGCCGAACGAGCCGGACGCGTAGCCCTCCGGGGTCTTCGCCGGGCCCGCGTAGTACACCGCGTGGTCGCGCAGGTACTGCGGCATCGGCTCGCCGGCGTCGAGCCGCTCGGCGATCTTGGCGTGCGCGATGTCGCGGGCGACGACCAGCGGCCCGGTCAGCGACAGCCGGGTCTTCACCGGCAGCTGCGATAGCTGGGCCCGGATCTCGTCCATCGGCCGGTTCAGGTCGATCCGCACGACCTCGTCGGACAGGTCGGCGTCGGTGGCCTCGGGCAGGTACTGCGCCGGGTCGCGCTCCAGCTGCTCCAGGTACACCCCGGACGGGGTGATCTTCGCCTTGGCCTGCCGGTCGGCCGAGCAGGAGACGGCCACCCCGACCGGCAGCGAGGCGCCGTGCCGGGGCAGCCGGATCACCCGCACGTCGTGGCAGAAGTACTTGCCGCCGAACTGGGCGCCGATCCCGAAGTTGCGGGTCAGCTCCAGCACCTGCTGCTCCAGGTCGGTGTCCCGGATCGCGTGCCCGAGCTCGGACCCCTCGGTGGGGAGGTTGTCCAGGTAGCGGGCCGAGGCGAGCTTGGCGACCTTCAGGTTGTACTCGGCCGACATGCCGCCGACGACGATCGCGAGGTGGTACGGCGGGCAGGCCGCGGTGCCCAGCGAGCGCAGCTTCTCGTCGAGGAAGGTGGCGAGCCGCTTCGGGTTCAGCAGCGCCTTGGTCTCCTGGTAGAGGAAGGTCTTGTTGGCCGAGCCGCCGCCCTTGGCCATGACCAGGAACTCGTAGTACGGGTCCAGGCCGGGCTTGGCGTACAGCTCGACCTGGGCCGGGAGGTTGGTCCCGGTGTTCTTCTCGTCCCAGAAGCTCAGCGGCGCCATCTGCGAGTAGCGCAGGTTGAGCTCCTGGTAGGCCTCGAACACGCCGCGCGAGACGGCGGCCTCGTCGTCGCCGCCGGTCAGCACGGTCTCGGTCTTCTTGCCGACCACGATCGCGGTGCCGGTGTCCTGGCACATCGGCAGCACCCCGCCGGCCGAGACGCAGGCGTTGCGCAGCAGGTCGGTGGCGACGAACCGGTCGTTGCCGCTCGCCTCCGGGTCGTCGACGATGGCGCGCAGCTGGCGCAGGTGCGACGGCCGCAGCAGGTGCTGGATGTCGGTGACGGCGGCGCGGACGAGACCGGTGATCGTCTCCGGCGGCACCTCGAGGAAGGTGCGTCCGGCGGCCTCGGTCACGGCGCCCGCGGGCAGGTCGAGCTCGCGGTACTCGGTGTCGTCCGGGCCGAGCGGGAGCACGTCGGTGTGGTGGAACTCGGGCATGGCCGGGACGCTACCGGGCCGGCCCGGTGCGCGACCGCAGGTGGAGACGCACGCGACGACGTGACCCCGGCCGCTGCGCCCGGCTAACCGGACGGCCCTCCGGTTGTCCGGTAGCGTGGGTCACATGCCTGGTTCGATCCTCGGAACATCGGTCCGTCGCGTCGAGGACGCCGACCTGATCACCGGTCGCAGCACCTACGTGGGCAACCTGCGCCGCGAGTCGCTGGCGCACGTCGTCTTCGTCCGGTCGCCGCTGGCGCACGCGCTGGTCACCGGCATCGACACGGCCGCCGCCGCGGCGGCGCCCGGGGTGCTCGCCGTGTACACCGCCGCCGATCTCGACCTGCCCGCGCACCACGGCCTGATGGTGCTGAACCCGCGGACCCCGCGCCCGCCGCTGGCGACCGACCGGGTCCGGTTCGTCGGCGAGGCGGTCGCGCTGGTCGTCGCCGAGAGCCGCGCGGCCGCGGTGGACGCCGCCGAGCTCGTCGAGGTCGACTACGACCCGCTGCCCGCCGTCACCGACCCGGAGGCCGCCCTGGCCGACGGCGCCGAGCTCCAGTTCCCGGAGCTGGGCAGCAACCTCGCGGGCGGTGAGCGCGGTCCCGGGCCGGACCCGCTGGCCGGCGCCGAGATCGTCGTCCGGGCCCGGATGGAGAACCAGCGGGTGGCGGCCGTGCCGCTGGAGGGCAACGCGATCGCCGTCGAACCCGGCGGCCCCGGCGACGAGTTCGCGCTCACCGTGCACGTCTCCACCCAGATGCCGCACGGCTTCCGCGCGCAGATCGCCGGCCTGCTCGGGCTGGAGCCCGGCGACGTCCGGGTGATCGCGCCGCACGTCGGCGGCGGGTTCGGCGCGAAGGCCGGCGTGCTCGCCGAGCACACCGCCACCGTCGTCGCCGCGCGCGCCCTGGGCCGCCCGCTGACCTGGGTGGAGACCCGCTCGGAGAACCTGGTCTCGATGCCGCACGGGCGCGGCCAGGTCGGGTACTACGAGCTGGGCCTGACCCGGGACGGCCGGATGACCGGACTGCGCGCCCGGGTGATCGGCGACGCCGGCGCGTACGCCGGGTTCGGCGGCGCGCTGCCGCTGCGCACCACCTACCTGATGGCGACCGGGGTCTACGACATCCCGGCGCTGCGCTACGACGCGGTCGCCGCGCTGACCAACACCACCCCGATGGGCGCGTTCCGCGGCGCCGGCCGCCCGGAGGCGGCCGCGCACCTGGAGCGGCTGGTCGACGTCGCCGCCGCCGAGCTGGGGATCGACCCGGTGGAGCTGCGCCGGCGCAACCTGCTCGATCCGGCCGCGTTCCCGCACACCACGCCGACCGGCGCGACCTACGACGTCGGCGACTACGACCTGCCGCTGCGCGAGGCGCTGCGGATCGCCGGGTACGACGAGCTGCGCGCCGAGCAGGCCCGCAGGCGGGCGGCCGGGGACCCGGTCCGGCTCGGCATCGGGGTCGCCGCCTACGTCGAGGTGACCGCCGGCGGCGGGGGCGGCGAGTACGGCTCGGTGACCGTGCACGAGGACGGGACGGCCACCGTGTCGGCCGGCACCTCGGCGCACGGCCAGGGGCATGCGACGTCGTTCTCGATGCTGGTCGCCGACCGGCTCGGCATCCCGCTGGAGAACATCCGGTACGTGCAGTCGGACACCGCGCTCGTCCCGCGCGGCGCCGGGACCGGCGGATCGCGCTCGCTGCAGCTGGGCGGCACCGCGGTCGCCGAGGCCGCGCACGAGCTGTACGAGCGGGCCCGCAAGCTCGCCGCCGCGCTGCTGGAGGCCTCCGCCGACGACGTGCTGATCACCGACGACGGCCGGTTCGGCGTCACCGGCGTGCCCGGCGGCCCGACCGTCGGCTGGAGCGAGGTGCACCGGCAGGCCGCGCAGGCCGGGGAGGAGCTGCACGTCGGGTTGGACTCCCAGCAGGACGGGGCGACGTTCCCGTTCGGCGCGCACGTGTCGGTGGTCGAGGTCGACACCGGCACCGGGCGGGTCACCCCGCTGCGGCACGTCGCCGTCGACGACTGCGGGCGGATCCTCAATCCGCTGCTCGTCGAGGGCCAGCAGCACGGCGGCCTGGCCCAGGGCATCGCGCAGGCGCTGCACGAGCAGGTGCTGTTCGACGACGAGGGCCAGCCGCTGACCTCCAGCCTGGCCGCCTACACGATCCCGACCGCGGCCGACATGCTCTCCTTCGAGGTGGCCACCACCGAGACGCCGACCCCGCTGAACTCGCTGGGCGCCAAGGGGATCGGCGAGTCCGCGACGATCGGGTCGACGCCGGCCGTGCAGAACGCGGTGGTGGACGCGCTGGCCGATCTCGGCGTGCGGCACGTCGACCTGCCGTGCACCCCGGAGCGGGTGTGGCGGGCCGTCACGGCCGCCCGGCAGGGCGCCCCGCAGGACGCCTGGCGGGAGCCGCCCGCGGTGTTCGACGGGCTCCCGGTGCGCGGCGGCGAGGCCGCCGACGACGAGGCCGGCGCCATCTGAGCCGGACGGCGACCCCACCCCTGGGGTGGGGCCGCCGGAGCCGGTGCCGCAGACTCTCAGCCGGACGCAGGCGATACCGCCGACGGACTCACTGGAGGGACGCGCACACGATGAGGCTGGCGACGATCCGGACCGCGACCGGGCACCGGGCGGTGCGTGTCGACGGCGACACCGCCGTCGAGACCGGGGAGGCCGACGTCCGTGCGCTGCTGGAGCGCCCGGACTGGTTCGAGCACGCCACCGGCGCCGACGGCCCGGTGCACGACGCCGCGAACCTGGATCACGCGCCGCTCGTCCCGAGCCCCGAGAAGATCATCTGTGTCGGGCTGAACTACCGCGACCACGTGCTGGAGATGGGCAACGAGCTGCCCGAGTACCCGACGATCTTCGGCAAGTTCGCGCCCGCGCTGATCGGCGCCCGGGACGAGATCGAGCTGCCCGCCGAGTCCGACCGGGTCGACTACGAGGCCGAGCTGACCGTCGTCATCGGGCGGTCGGTCCGGCACGCCGACGCCGAGGCCGCCCGGGCCGCGATCGCCGGCTACACCGTGCTCAACGACGTCAGCATGCGCGACTACCAGCGGCGCACCAAGCAGTTCCTGCAGGGCAAGACCTGGGAGCACTCCACCCCGCTGGGCCCCGAGCTGGTCACCCCGGACGAGCTGCCCGCCGACCCGGCGGACGGCGGCGCGCTGCGCATCCGGTCCGAGCTGGCCGGCGAGATCATGCAGGACTCGACCACCGACCAGCTGGTGTTCGGCGTCGTCGACCTGGTCGTGTACCTGTCGACGATCCTGACCCTGAACCCCGGCGACGTCATCGCCACCGGGACCCCGGGCGGTGTCGGCGACGCCCGCACGCCGCCGCGCTACCTGACCGACGGCTGCGAGATCGTCACCGCGGTGGACGGGGTCGGCGAGTGCCGCAACGTCTGCCGGTCCGTGCGGTGAGTGGGGACCCTCCCGCCGCACGACCCACCGTCCCGCCGCCGCTGGCCGACTCGCTGGCCTGGGCCGGTGACGGCCAGGCCCACCTGCGGGGCCTGATGACCCGGATGGGCGGCGACGCGCTCACCGCGCCGTCGCTGCTCGCCGGCTGGACGCGGGCGCACGTGCTCACCCACGTCGCCCGCAACGCCGACGCGATGCGCAACCTGCTGACCTGGGCCCGGACCGGGATCGAGACGCCCGCCTACCGCAGCGCGGCGGCCCGCGACGCCGACATCGAGGCCGGTGCCGCGCGCTCCGCCGACGAGATCCGGGCCGACGTCGTCGCCTCCTCCGACCGGCTGGCCGACGCCGTCCGGGCGATGCCGGCCCGGGCCTGGTCGGCCCGGGTCCGGACCGCGCAGGGCGCCGGGATCCCGGTCACCGCGGTGCCCTGGCTGCGCGCCAGGGAGGTCTGGATCCACGCCGTCGATCTCGACGTCGGGGCGTCGTTCAAGGACCTGCCGATCCCGATGCGGCGGGTGCTGGTCGCCGACGTCGTCGGGCACCTGGAGCGCAGGCCCGGCTGCCCGCACGTCCGGCTGGAGGAGTCGCGCACCGGGCAGGTGCTGGAGTTCGGGCCAGGCCCGGCCGGGACCGACGGCTCGGCCCCGGCGGACCTGGGGACGGTGCGCGGCCGCGCACCGGACCTGATCGCCTGGCTGCTCGGCAGGCCGTTCGGCAAGGGTTTGCGGGACGCCGCGGGCAACCTGCCGGGGCCGCTGCCGTCCTGGCTCTGACGACCCCGAGCCCGACCCGGCCCGATCCGGTCCGGCTCAGTCCCGCCCCTCCAGCTCGTCGAGCCGTGCGGTGGCCCGGCCGAGCTGGCGGGCCATCTCGTCGAGCCGGGCCTGCAGCAGTGCCATCTCCGCGGTGAGCACCGCGACCGCCCCGGCCGTCGCGACCGCGTCGCCCTCGATCTCGTCCCGGCCGCCGAACGCCGAGTCGTCGAGCAGCCGATCCGGATCGGCGCCGGCGGCGCGGGCGCCGATCGGGGTGAGCGGGCCGGCCGGGACGTCGTCGGGCAGCAGTTCGATCCCGGCCAGCCGGGCGAACCGGTCCGGGGTGAGCACCGGCCGGGCGCCCGCGCAGCGGGCACAGACCGGTTCGAGCCGGCGCCAGCCCCGCTGCCCGGCGCCGGTGTCGGCGAGCGCGGACACCGGCACGCCGCACCGGCAGGGCCGCATCCGGACCGACCGGACCCGCTGCCGGGAGTAGCGCAGGCCCAGCTCGTAGCGGCGGAACCGGCCGGACACCGCGACCTCCAGCAGCACCGAGCCCTGGTGCTCCGGCGCGCAGGCCAGCTCCCGGGCGTCGGAGTCGGAGTGGAAGCAGTAGAAGCCGCAGTCGCACCAGCGGGACGGGCAGGCGTGCCGGCAGCCGTGCGCGCACACCGCGTCGTCGACGGTGCGGTAGACGTGCGCCCGGCCGAGGGTGACGCCGCTGAAGCCGGCCATCGTGCCGTCCGCGGACAGCATCGGGAAGGCCAGCTTGTGCCCGTCCAGCGGGCCGGTCGGGTGTTCCCGCGGCAGTCGACGGAACGGAGCGCGCACGTCGATCAGTCCTCGCGGGACCCCGAGCGCGCCGGGTGCTCGTGATCGGCCGGTGCCCAGTCCGCGAACTCGGGGTCGGTGGCGGTGGGCCGGGGGCCCTCCTGCGCCGCGGCGACCCGGTCGGCCTCGTGGTCCACGGCGAATCCCTCGGAGATCTTGCGGCCCAGCCTCATGACGCCTCCCGTGATCCGGGGTTCCCGGGCGGACCTGGTGTGGCCGCCGTCACCAGGCTGACCGCTCGGCGCGATGTTGTCCAGGGCGGAACGGGTGAGCACGTCCGGTTCGGATCACATCCGGACGGACCATCGGCGCCGGTAGGCTCGTCCAGCGCTCACTCAGGGCTCATGAGCGGCGAACCGGGGGTGATCGGTGCGGGGACCGGCGCGATACGGCATCGAGCACGAGCTCGCCCTGCTGCGGGCGGACGGCTCGCTCGCCGACTTCACGACGCTGACCCACGCCGAGGTCGCCGCCGTCGTCGACGAGCTGCCCGATCTCCCGGACGGCCAGGCCGACCTGCGGATCGGGGACGCCGGGATCCGGCGCAAGCGGTGGTACGCCGAGGGCTACGAGCGGCTCGACGAGCACGGCGGGCTGTGGCGGTTCGATCCGAAGGGCATCGAGATCCGCACCGTCGTGCACGACTCGGTGGACGCCGCCGAGTCCGCGCTGTGCGCCGACGCGCGGCTGCTCGCCGAGGTCGCCGGCCGGCACGGGCTGCGCCCGGTCGCGCTCGGCTTCCATCCCGGCCGTTCGGCCTACCACCTGGACCCGCCGGCCAACGCGCACGAGCGCGAGCTGATGGCGTCCTCGCCCGAGGAGCGGACCGCCCACCTGCACATGGTCACCTGGGGGCCGGACCTGAACCTGTCGTTCCCGGAGGCCGGGACCGACCCGGCGATGCTGGCCGACGCCGCCGCCAAGCTCACCTACTACAGCCCCTACCTGGTGCCGTGGTCGTTCTCGTCGCCGTTCCGGGAGGGGCGGCCGTGGGGCGGCGAGTCGGCGCGGACGTCCCGGCGGACCGGGCCGCGCCCGGCCGCGCTGGCCTACCTGGAGCCGGGCGCGGCGCTCCCGCCGACCGACCCGAGCCTGACCCGGCACGCCGGCATCCCGGGCGAGATCGGCCGGATCGAGTTCAAGGCGTTCGACGCGATCGCGGCGGTGCCGGGGGAGGAGCCGGCCGAGGGCGGCCGGGGCGGGCTGCCCGGCGCGCTGCTCAGCCTGCTCACCGGGGTGCTGCGCGACGACACCCTGACCGGCCGCCGGCGCACCCCGGACGCGGCCGCGCACCGCCGGGCCGCGCTGCGCGGCTGGTCGGACCCGGCGGTCCGCAGCGGCTCGCAGGCGGTGCTCGACGCCGCGGCGGCCGCGCTGCGCGGCGAGCCCGGCCACGGCGAGCGGCTGGCGCTGCTGCGGGCGCTGCTGGAGCGCCGGGAGAACCCGGCCGTCCGGATGCTCGCCCGGCACCGCGCCGGCGGCGGGATCCCCGGTATCCCGGGGATCCCTGCCGCCGCGCCGCGTCCCCGGTGACCCCGGCGGAGCCGGGACCGGACCGGCGGCGTCAGTGGTCGTCAGTGGTAGCTGTGCTCCTCGGCCGGGTACTCGCCGTCGCGCACCTCGGCGGCGAACGCGGCGGCCGCGTCGTGCAGCACCCCGCCGACGTCGGCGTAGCGGCGCACGAACCGCGGCACCCGCCCGCGGTTCATCCCGGCCATGTCCGACCAGACGAGCACCTGGGCGTCGCACTCCGGGCCGGCACCGATCCCGACGGTCGGGATCCGCAGCTCGGCGGTGACCCGCTTCGCGACGTCGGCGGGCACCATCTCCAGCACCACGGCGAACGCGCCGGCCTCCTGCAGCGCCAGCGCGTCCTCGACGAGCCGGTCCGCGCCGTCGCCGCGGCCCTGGATCCGGAACCCGCCCAGCGCGTGCTCGCTCTGCGGGGTGAAGCCCAGGTGCGCCATCACCGGGACGCCGGACGCGGTCAGCGCCTCGACCTGCGGTGCGAACCGGGCGCCGCCCTCCAGCTTCACCGCGTGCGCACCGGCCTCCTTCATGAACCGGAACGCGGTCTCCTGGGCCTGGGCGGGGGAGACCTGGTAGCTGCCGAACGGCAGGTCCGCCACCACCAGCGCGCTGCGCGCCCCGCGCACCACGGCGCGGGTCAGCGGGAGCAGCTCGTCCACCGTGACCGGGATGGTGTTGTCGTGGCCGAACACGTTGTTGCCCGCCGAGTCGCCGACCAGCAGCACCGGGATGCCGGCGTCGTCGAAGATCTCCGCGGTGTAGACGTCGTAGGCGGTGAGCATCGGCCAGCGCCTGCCCTCCTGCTTCCACTGCAGCAGGTGGTGCACGCGGGTCCGCCTCGGCGGTGCCGCGGGGGCCCGGTAGGGCGCGGTGACCTCGCCGTGGTCCTGTGTGCCCAGGTCCTGTGCGCTCATCGGTGAGCTCCTTCCGTCCTCGAGGCCCGCGCTGGTCACGGGTCCCCGGGTTCGCCGTCGATGGCCATTCCAGGGTGGCAGCGGGGACGCCGCGGTGGGCGGCGGTGTGGGAACGCTCACCGGCCGGTGCCGCGTCCGGAACCGTCGGGGGTCGATGGCATGCTCCGGACATGCTCCCCCGAATGCTGCGTCCCCGGGTCGGCGGACCCGCGTCACCATCGCGTCCCGGGGCCCTGCCGGTGCGGCGCCGCGGGCGGGCGGCCGGCATCGGGGCCCTCGGGGCGGCGGTCCTGGTGCTGGTCGGTGCCTGTTCGGACGCCGGGACCGGTACCGACGAGGCGCAGGCGCCCGCCGAGCCGGGGCTGGAGCAGTTCTACGGCCAGGAGCTGACCTGGGGCCCGTGCGCCGACTACGCGCCCACCACCGAGGACCAGCCGGCCTACGCCGATCCGGAGCTCGACTGCACCCGGGTCACCGTCCCGCAGGACTACGCCGAGCCCGGCGGCGAGACGATGCAGATCGCGCTGCTGCGCAAGAAGGCCACCGGCGACCGGATCGGCTCGCTGTTCACCGACCCGGGCGGGCCGGGCGCGTCGGGCACCTCGTTCATGGCGGGCCAGGCGTCGAGCTGGGCGGCGAACGGGCTGGGCGACCGGTTCGACCTGATCGGGTTCGACCCGCGCGGCACCGGCGCCAGCGTGCCGCTCATCGAGTGCCTGACCGACCAGGAGAACGACGAGGACCGGGCGAAGGTCTTCGCCGATCCCTCGCCGGAGGGCGTTGCCGCCGCCGAGGCGCACAGCAGGCAGTTCGCCGAGCGGTGCACCGAGCGCACCGGCGCCGACGTGCTGGCCAACGTCGGCACCCGGGACGTCGCGAAGGACATGGACATCCTGCGCGCCGTGGTCGGCGACGAGCAGCTGACCTACGCCGGGTTCTCCTACGGCACCGAGCTGGGCACCGCGTACGCCGAGGCGTTCCCGCAGAACGTGCGGGCGCTGCTGCTCGACGGCGCGGTCGACCCGACGCAGACCACGATCGAGTCCACGGTCAAGCAGAACGCCGGGTTCCAGCTCGCCTTCGACAACTTCGCCAAGGACTGCACCACCCGGGAGAACTGCCCGCTCGGCACCGACCCGGCGCAGGCCACGGCCGCGTTCCAGGCGATCATGCAGCCGCTGATCGACGAACCGGTCCCGGCGGGCGACGGCCGGATGCTGAGCTTCAACGACGCGCAGACCGGGGTCAGCCAGGCGCTCTACGTCTCCCAGCTGTGGCCCGCCCTGCAGCAGGGCATCTCCCAGGTGGCGAACGGCAACGGCGACTTCCTCATGCAGCTCGCCGACCTCTACCACCGGCGCGACGCGCAGGGCGAGTACTCCAACATGCTGCAGGCGTTCCAGGCGATCACCTGCGTGAACCAGCCGGCGCTGACCGAGCCCGCCGAGGCGCTCGAGCTCGCCACCCAGGCCGACGAGGCGGCGCCGTTCCGGTCCACCGGGCGCGGGCCGGTCGGCGCGCGGGACGCCTGCGCGTTCTGGCCGGCGCCGCCGACCAGCGAGCCGCACACGCCACAGGTCGACGGGCTCCCGCCGGTCGTCGTGGTGTCGGTCACCGGTGACCCGGCCACGCCGTACCAGGCCGGGGTCGATCTGGCCGGCCAGCTCGGCGGCAGCCTGATCTCGGTCAACGGCGAGCAGCACACCGCGTCCCTGCAGGGAGACCCGTGCGTGGACCGGCTCGCGATCGACTACCTGGTGAACCTGACCGTGCCGGAGGAGGGCGCCGAGTGCACCCTGATGCCGTCGTGACGCCGGGACCCGGCCGGGTGGTGGGCGCCCCGCTCGGGGCACCCGCACACCCCGGTAACTTCCGCGTAACACGGACTTCCTAGGCTCCGCCGCATGGACCGCCAGCAGGAGTTCGTTCTCCGCACGCTCGAGGAGCGCGACATCCGATTCGTCCGTCTGTGGTTCACGGACGTGCTCGGCTACCTCAAGTCGGTGGCCATCGCCCCGGCCGAGCTGGAGGGGGCCTTCGCCGAGGGGATCGGTTTCGACGGTTCCGCGATCGAGGGCTTCGCCCGGGTCTACGAGTCGGACATGGTCGCGAAGCCGGACCCGTCGACGTTCCAGGTGCTGCCCTGGGAGACCGCCTCCGGCGAGCACTACTCGGCGCGGATGTTCTGCGACATCGCGATGCCGGACGGCTCGCCGTCCTGGGCGGACCCGCGGCACGTGCTGACCCGCGCGCTGAACAAGGCCGGCGAGGCCGGGTTCACCTGCTACGTGCACCCGGAGATCGAGTTCTACCTGCTGCGCGACCTGCCCGACGACGGCACCCGCCCGGTCCCCGCCGACTCCGGCGGCTACTTCGACCAGGCCAGCCACGACGTCGCGCCGCACTTCCGGCGCAACACCATCGAGACGCTGGAGTCGATGGGCATCTCGGTCGAGTTCAGCCACCACGAGGGCGGGCCCGGCCAGCAGGAGATCGACCTGCGCTACGCCGACGCGCTGACCATGGCCGACAACCTCATGACGTTCCGCTACGTCGTGAAGGAGGTCGCGCTGACCCAGGGGGTGCGGGCGTCGTTCATGCCCAAGCCGTTCTCCGAGCACCCCGGCTCGGCGATGCACACCCACTTCTCGCTGTTCGAGGGCGACCACAACGCCTTCCACGACCCGGACGACCCGTACGAGCTGTCCGCGACCGGCAAGGCGTTCGTCGCGGGCGTGCTCAAGCATGCCCGGGAGATCACCGCCGTCACCAACCAGTGGGTCAACTCCTACAAGCGGCTGATCACCGGCGGCGAGGCGCCGACCGCGGTCTCCTGGGGGCACGCGAACCGCTCCGCGCTGGTCCGGGTGCCGATGTACTCGCCGGGCAAGTCGTCGTCGCGCCGGATCGAGGTCCGCACGCTGGACTCGGCGTGCAACCCGTACCTGGCCTACGCGGTCATCCTGGGCGCCGGGCTGACCGGCATCCAGAAGGGCTACGAGCTGCCGCCGGCCACCGAGGACGACGTCTGGGCGCTCACCGACACCGAGCGCAAGGCGCTGGGCTACGAGCTGCTGCCGCAGAACCTGACCGAGGCGCTGGACGTCATGGAGCGCTCCGAGCTGGTCGCCGAGTACCTCGGCGAGCACGTGTTCGACTTCTTCCTGCGCAACAAGCGCGCCGAGTGGGACGCCTACCGGCGGAACGTGACGCCGCACGAGCTCGCCACGTACCTCCCGGTGCTGTAGCGGGATCCCACTCCGGGATCGTGCCGCGGCCCGGTCCCGCAGGGGATCACCAGGGCCGGCGAGCGAAGGCGGTCGGTGAGACGGGCAGTGGGAGCAGGCCGGGCCCGGCCGAGGTGGTGCGGCAGCCGGCGCTGCACGACGTGGACCTCCTCCCGCCCGGCGCGGACTGAGCGGCCTGCCCGGCGACCCCGCCGGCGTCGCGGGGGAGGGGCGTCAGAACTCCCTGGGGCGTACCCGCAGCCGGCCGGCGATCCGGGCGAGCGCCGCCCGGTCGTCGGCGTCCAGGCGGTCCAGGGCCAGCTCGCGGACCGACCGCAGGTGGGTCGGGGCCGCGTCCTGCAGCACGGCGAGCCCCGCCCCGGTGAGTGCGGCGATCGTGTAGCGGCCGTCGTCGGGGTCGGGCGACCGCTCGACCCACTCGCGCCGCTCGAGCCGCTTCACCACGTTCGAGAGCCGCGACAGCGAGCCGTTCGCGAGGAAGGCGAGCTCGCTCATGCGCAGCCGCCGCTGCGGCGCCTCGGACATGTGGCTGAGCACGAGGTACTCGAACAGGGTGAGCCCGTGCGCCTGCTGCAACGGCGACTCGAGCCGGCCGGGCAGCAGCAGGAGCAGGGACAGCAGCCCGGTCCAGGCCTCCTTCTCGTCCGGGTCGAGCCAGCGCAGGTCGTTGCCGGTGTCTCCGGTCTCCATGGCGATCACTTTACATGTGAAGTCATGAGTTGTAGCTTGAGTTCATGAGTGAAGTGAATACGGCCGTGTCGTTCCACGCCACCCCCGGGTACGGCGAGGTGCTGCGCGAGCAGCTCGGGTACAGCCAGGCGGTGCGGATCGGGGACCGGGTCGAGATCTCCGGCCAGGGCGGCTGGGACGACGGGCTCGCGATCCCGGAGGACCTGGAGCGGGAGATCGTGGGGGCGTTCGACAACGTCGGCCGCACGCTGGCCGCGGCGGGCGCGAGCTGGGCGGACGTGGTGCACGTGAACTCGTACCACAAGCTCACGCCGGGCGCGGACGCCATCGGCGCCGACCACAACGACGTGATGACCCGCGAGTTCAGGGCGCGCCTGGGCGGCCGGGCGCCGGTGTGGACCCAGACCGGGGTGACCGCGCTCGGACTGGCCGCGATGCGGGTGGAGATCCGCGTGACGGCCGTCATCGGGTCGTGAAGTAAGGCATGCCTTGCCTACGATGTGGCCGTGGGAGAGCGACGGACACTGATCGGCGGGCACGGGCTGCCCCTCGGCTACGCCGAGTACGGGCGGGCCGACGGGCCCCCGGTCCTGCTGCAGCACGGATTGTTCGGGTCGGCCGAACTGGGTGAGGTCTGGGCCGCCCGGGCGGATCGGGCCGGCATCCGGCTGGTCGCCGTCGAGCGACCGGGGTACGGCGGGTCGGCACCCGCGCAGATGCGATCGGTGGCCGACTGGGCGGGGATCGTCGACCCGCTGCTGGAGCTGCTCGGCGCCCCGGCGGACGTCGTCGGCATCTCGGCGGGCGCGCCCTACACCTACGCTCTCGCCGCGCTCCGCCCGGAGCGGGTGCGGGCCGGGTGGCTGCTGTCCGGTCTGCCCTACGTGTACGACGACGCCGTCCGCGGCCACTATCCCGACGCGTCCCTGCGGGCCTGGGAGTTCTTCGGCACCGGTGACCCCGAACAGGTCGGGTCGTACTTCGCGGGTGAGCACGACCGCTTCGTCGCCGCGTTCGCCGGGCACCTTCCGATGCAGCGGGCGCTGGCCGCGAACCTGGCGACCGGGTACGCCGGCCCGGCCAGGGAGGCCCGGCTGCAGGTCCGTCGGTGGGGCTTCACCCCGGCCGACGTGCTCCGCCCGATCACCGCGTGGCACTCCCGCGGCGACGACCAGGTCCCGTTCGACGCGGTGGAGGACACCATCGCGCTGGTCCCCGGCGGCCGGTTGCTGGAGCAGGTCGAGCCCGGTCACCTGCCCTCGGCCGGAACCCTCGACGCCCTGTTCGACGCCCTGGCGGATCCCGACCGCGACCCGGTCGCCACGCCCTGACCACCCGTTCCCGATCGCCCGTGCGCCCCGACCGTCCGTACGCGCCTGTCCTGCCCGTGCGAGGTGCGGAATCCTGTGCGGACCCGGAGCGGCGCCCCCGACCGGCGCGGGGTGGGTGGGGCGTCGGCGGGCGGCCGTCGCCCGGCAAGCGGGTCCGGACCGACCGGCCGCGGGGACCGTGCCGTGACCGGGGCGTGATGGGGCAGGATCGGCAGTCGTGATGGAACGGCGGACGGGGACGTCGCTGGCCCGGCTCGGCCTCACCGGCCAGGGCGCGGACGCGATGCTGCGGGAACTGGGCTGGTGGGACGGCGACGCACCGGTCGCCGGCTGCGAGGAGATCATGTGGGCGCTGGCCCGCAGCCCCGATCCGGATCTCGCGCTGCGCGCGGTCGAGCGGCTCGCGCAGACCCCGCCCTGGCGTGAGATCGACCGGACCCTGCGCACCGACCGGGGCCTGCGCGGACGGCTCTTCGCAACGCTCGGCTCGTCCACCGCGCTCGGCGACCACCTCGTCCTGCACCCGGACCGCTGGGAGCTGCTCGCCGACACGCCGGACCGCGGGAACCCGCCGCCGGACCTGGCCCGGCGCTCCGCGAACCTGCTGCGCGCCGTCGGCGCCGATCCGGCCGCCCCGACACCGGGCACCCCCGGCGGCGCCCGGGCCACCCTCACCGGCGCCGACGCGGTCGCCGCGCTGCGCTGCGCCTACCGCGACGAGCTGCTCGGGCTGGCGTCGGCCGATCTCGCCGCGGTCGGCGACCCGGCGCTGCCGGTGATGGAGGTCGACGACGTCGCCGCGCAGCTCGCCGATCTCGCCGAGGCCGCGCTGACCGCGGCGCTCGCCGTCGCGGCCGCCGAGCAGGACCCGCCGGACGAGCTGCGGCTGGCGATCATCGGGCTCGGCAAGTGCGGCGGCCGGGAGCTGAACTACGTCTCCGACGTCGACGTCGTGTTCGTCACCGAGCCCGGCGGCGAGCTGACCCAGCCGGCGACGAAGCTGGCCGCCCGGGTGATGCGGGTGGCCGGCGAGGCCTGCTTCGAGGTCGACGCGAACCTCCGGCCGGAGGGCCGCCAGGGCGCGCTCGTCCGGACCCTGGACGGGCACGTCACCTACTACCGGCGCTGGGCGAAGACCTGGGAGTTCCAGGCGCTGCTCAAGGCCCGCCCGATCGCCGGCGACCCCGATCTCGGGAAGGCCTACGTCGACGCGCTCGCGCCGATGGTGTGGCAGGTGTCGAGCCGCGACGACTTCGTCGCCGAGGTGCAGGCGATGCGCACCCGCGTCGTCGAGAACATCCCGTCCCACCAGCGCGAACGCGAGCTGAAGCTGGGTCGCGGCGGGCTGCGGGACGTCGAGTTCGCCGTCCAGCTGCTGCAGCTGGTGCACGGCCGCAGCGACGACACCCTGCACTCGGGCAACACGCTCGTCGCGCTCGCGGCGCTGTCCGCGGGCGGTTACGTGGGGCGCGACGACGGCGCGAACCTGGCCGCGTCCTACCGCTTCCTGCGGTTGCTGGAGCACCGGCTGCAGCTGCAGAAGCTGCGCCGCACCCACCTGCTGCCGGCCGCCGACGACACCGACGCGCTGCGCTGGCTGGCCCGCTCGGCGCGGATCCGGGCGGACGGCCGGCGCGACGTCGTCGGGGTGCTGGTCACCGAGTGGCAGCGCAACGCGCGGCGGGTCAGCCGGCTGCACGAGAAGCTGTTCTACCGGCCGCTGCTCTCCGCGGTCTCCCGGCTGGCGGGGGAGGAGGCGGACGCCGTGCTGTCGCCGGACGCGGCGAAGGCCCGGTTGAAGGCGCTCGGCTGGGCGTCGCCGGAGGGCGCGCTCGGGCACCTGCGCGCGCTCACCGGCGGGGTGTCGCGGGCCGCGTCGATCCAGCGCGCGCTGTTGCCGGTGCTGCTCGACGAGCTGTCCCACAGCCCGGACCCGGACCGTGGGCTGCTCGCCTACCGCCGGGTGTCCGAGGCGCTCGCGGCGACGCCGTGGTACCTGCGGCTGCTGCGCGACGAGGGCGCCGTCGCCCAGCGGCTGATGACGCTGCTCGGGACGTCCGCGCTGGTCCCGGACCTGCTGCAGCGTGCGCCCGAGGTGCTGCGGATGCTCGCCACGTCCTCCGGCGTGCAGAGCCCGGAGCTCACCCGGGACCCGGCCGAGGTGTCGGTGGCGCTGCGCACGACGGTCGCCCGGCAGAGCACCCCGGAGGCCGCGGTCGCCTCGGCGCGCTCCTACCGGCGGCACGAGATGCTCCGCATCGCCTGCGCCGACCTGCTCGGCCTGGTCGAGGTGGACGAGGTGTGCGCGGCGCTGAACTCGGTGAACGAGGCGGTGATCGCGTCCACGCTGGACGCCGTGCTGCGGGCGGAGGAGGAGCGGTCGGCGCTGCTGTCGGTGATCGGGATGGGCCGGCTCGGCGGCGGCGAGTCGAGCTACGGCAGCGACGCCGACGTGATGTTCGTGTGCGCCCCGGCGGAGGGCGTCAGCGACCACGACGCCGTCCGGTGGGCCACCCGGGTGGTGGAGAAGGTGCGCAGGCTGCTGGGCTCGCCGAGCCCGGACCCGGAGCTGCCGGTGGACGCCGATCTCCGCCCGGAGGGCCGGTCCGGCCCGATGGTGCGCACGCTGGCGTCCTACCGCGAGTACTACGCCCGCTGGGCCGAGGTGTGGGAGGCGCAGGCGCTGCTGCGGGCCCGGCCGATCGCCGGCGACCGCACGCTCGGCCGGGAGTTCACCGCCATGATCGACCCGATCCGCTACCCGGCCGACGGGATCGCGGACTCCTCGGTCGCCGAGATCCGCCGGATCAAGGCCAGGGTGGACGCCGAGCGGCTGCCCCGCGGCGCGGACCGGTCCACGCACACCAAGCTCGGCCTGGGCGGGCTCGCCGACGTCGAGTGGACGGTGCAGCTGCTGCAGCTGCAGCACGCGGGCGACCTGCCGGAGCTGCGGACCACCTCGACCCTGGAGGGGCTGCGGGAGGCCGCCGAGGCCGGCCTGATCGACGACGACGACGCCCGCGAGCTCGAGGAGGGCTGGCGGACCGCGACCGGCGCCCGCAACGCCATCATGCTGGTGAAGGGCAAGCCGGGCGACCAGCTCCCGCGCTCGGGGCGGGAGCTGGCCGCCGTCGCCGCCGCGCTCGGCTATCCGGCGGGCGGCGACCCGGGGGTGTTCCTCGACGACTACCGGCGCACCACCCGGCGGGCCCGCGCCGTCGTCGAGCGGGTGTTCTACGGCTGGGAGGCCTGAGCGCGCAGCGCCCGGGCCACCCACTCGAACGCCGGGATCGTCGGCTCCCGGCCGGGCCAGCCGTTGAGCGTGCCGAGCAGCGTCCAGTAGCGCTCGACACGCCGGTCGGAGAACAGCTCGATGGTCTCCGCCGTGCGGATCCGCTCGGCGGGGCCGAGCCCGTCGACGCCGGGGATCCGGGCGAGCACGGCGGCCGCCTCGGCGGACGCCGGATCGATCCCCGCGGTCTCGGCACCCCCCGCGTGCTCGATCACGGCGGCCGGATCCAGCTGCCGGTGCTCGGCGGTGGCATCGGATCCGGCGACGGCCATCTCCCGGCAGCGGGCCCGGAAGCCGGGATCGGCGACCAGCTCCGCGAGCTCGACCCACGCCCCGACCTGCTCGGGCGTCGGGTCGTCGGGCAGCTCGGACGGCAGCGTCCGCATCCCGTCGGCGATGCCGGCGCCCGGGGCGTCCGGGTCGGTGCCGGCGAAGGTCTCGGTCACGAACTCGTCGATCAGGTTCTGCCGCTGCGCGGCGGACAGCCGGGCGAGATCGTTCATCAGGGTCACGGTCCTCTCATCGGGTTGGGTGTCGTCGGTGCCGGTCCGCGCGAGCAGCACGCACACCGCGCGCTGTGCCTTGAGCTCGCGGATCCGGCTCTCCAGGGCCCGTACGTGCGCCTGCGCCACCTCGCCGACCCCCCGTCGGCGGGACAGCACGGCGCGCACGTCGTCCAGCCCCAGGCCCAGCTCGCGCAGCGTCCGGACCAGGTCGAGGCGGGCCACCGCGGCCGCGTCGTACACCCGGTGGCCCGACGCGCTGCGATCGGCGGGCACCAGGCCCTCGTCCGACCAGAAGCGGATCGTGCGTACCGGCACCCCGGTCCGCTCGGCCAGCCGGCCGATCGTCAGCGCGGGATGATCTCCGGTGTGCGATGCGGTCACGGGGGACAGCGTCGCGGGTTCCAGCGACTGGAGGTCAAGTGCGAATCGGATTCGGTCTGCCGCAGTTCGGTGCGGCCGCCGCCCGGGCGGAGGAGACGATGCGGTTCGCCGCGGGTGCCGAGGAGCTCGGCGCGGCCAGCCTGTGGGCGGGGGACCGGCTGCTGGCCGCGGTCGAGCCGTCGGTCGGCTACGGCGGCACGGACACCGTGCCGGAGCAGTTCCGGGCCTCGCTCGATCCGCTCGCGCTGCTGACCGCGGCCGCCGCCGTCACCACCCGGGTGCAGCTGGGCACCAGCACGCTGAACGCGCCCTGGTACCCGCCCGCGCTGCTCGCCCGGCACGCGCTGAGCGTGGACCGGATCTCCGCCGGGCGGTTGCTGCTCGGCCTGGGCACCGGCTGGTCACCGGAGGAGTACGCCGCCGTCGGCGTCCCGATGGCGCAGCGCGGTGACCGCCTCGACGAGGCGCTCGACGTGCTCGACGCCTGGTGGAACGACGACCCGGTGACCCACGACGGGCCGACCGGCACCATCGCGCCGTCGCACGTGCAGGTCAAGCCGCACGGCATCCCGGTGTACCTGGCCGGGTGGGCGCCGCGGGCGCGCCGGCGGATCGCGCTGCGCGCGGACGGGTTCCTTCCGGTGGTGACGCCGGGGGTGCAGGACCTGACCGCGGCGGTCTCGGCGCCGTGGGCGGAGCTGCGCGCCGCGGCCGCCGACGCCGGGCGCGACGCGGACGCGGTCGGCGCGGTCCTCCGGGTCAACCTGCCACCGGGATCGACCGTCGCCGACGCGGTGGCGACGCTGCGCCGGGTCCGCGACGAGACGGCGGTGACGCACGCCTTCGTCGACCTGATGTACCTGCCGGGCGCGGCGGCCGGCGGGGCCGCTGCGCTGCGCCTCGCCGAGGAGGTGCTGGCCGCCGTCTGACCGGTCCGCGGCCACTGGTTCACTGGTCGGGTGGCCCCCCTGGAGCTGATCACCCGAGGCTACGAGCTGGTCGCCGCCCGGCCCGCGTCGCTGCTGGCGGCGGTGCTCGCACTGGTGGTGGTGGCGTGGCGGCCGACCTGGCGGCTCACCCGGACCGCGGTGACGATCGCGCACGAGGGCGGCCACGCGCTGGTCGCGGTGCTGGTCGGGCGCGGGCTGACCGGCATCCGGCTGCACGCGGACTCCTCCGGCGTCACCTACTCGACCGGTGCGGGCCGCGGCCCCGGGGTGGTCGCGATGTTCCTCGCCGGGTACGTCTTCCCGCCGCTGCTCGGGCTCGGCGGCGCCGTCCTGGTGGGTGCCGACGCGGCCGGCGCGATGCTCTGGATCGGGGCGGGACTGCTGGCCGTCACGCTGCTGCAGATCCGCAACGTCTACGGCGGGCTCGCCGTCGTCGCCACCGGCGCGCTGCTGGTGCTGGTCGCGCTGCGGGCCGACGAGGAGCTGCGCACCGGGTTCGCGGCGGCGCTGAGCTGGTTCCTGCTGTTCGGCGGGGTGAAGGCCTGCCTGGAGCTGCGCCGCGGCCGGCGCGGCGGGCGGTTGCGGCACTCCGACGCCGACCGGCTCGCCGAGCTGACCCCGCTGTCCGGCGGCGCCTGGGCGGCGTTCTTCGTGCTCGCCTCGGTCGCGGCGACGGCGGCTGCCGGATGGGTGGTGTTCGCCCCGGGCGGGGCCCCGGCGTGATGGGATCACCGGTATGGCAGAGGACTTCAACAGCCGCGTCATCCGCGAGTTCCGGGAGAACGACGGGAAGGTCGGCGAGCCCTTCACCGGCCTGCCGATGATCCTGGTCCACCACGTGGGCGCGCGCAGCGGCACCGAACGCGTCACCCCGTTGCGCTGGTTCGCCGACGGCGACAGCTACGTGATCGTCGCCTCCAAGGCGGGCGCGCCGGACAACCCGGCCTGGTACCACAACCTGAAGGCGAACCCGGACACCGTCGTCGAGGTGTCCGACGGTGCGGGCGGCGCCGAGACCGTCCAGGTGCGGACGACCGAGCTGACCGGTGCGGACCGGGACCGCGTCTGGACCCGGATCAAGGACGACAACGAGGTGTTCGCCGGCTACGAGCGCAAGACCGACCGCACGATCCCGCTGCTGGCGCTCACCCCGCGCTGAGCGTCCACGGACCGGTGATGGCAGGGTGCTGGACATGACGATCACCCTCGAGCAGGCACAGACCATCACCGCCGCGGCGTTGCAGCACGGCACCGAGCAGGGCTTCAACCCGCTGACGGTCGCGGTCCTCGACCCGGGTGGTGCGATCGTCGCGCTGGCCCGCCAGGACGGCTCCGGTTTCCTGCGGCCCGATCTCGCCGTCGGCAAGGCCAGCGGCGTGCTGGCACTGGGGATGACGAACCGGGCGATCGCGGCCCGCGCGGCCGACTCGCCGGAGTTCTTCACCTCAGTCGCCAACCTGGCCGGCGGGAAGATCCTCTCGGTGCCCGGCGGGGTGTTCGTCAAGGACGCCGCCGGCGCGCTGCTCGGCGCGGTCGGCGTGACCGGCGACGCCTCGCTCAACGACGAGGCGGCGGCGCTGGCCGGGATCGAGGCGGCCGGGCTGGTCGCGGTCACCGGCGCCGAGTAGCACGCGCGCGTCGCGGCCGGTCCCGGACGAGCCGCACCCCCGGGCGACGAGGTCAGCCCGGGGGCGCGGAGGGGACACGATCCTGCCGCCGAGGAAGGATCGTGCACGTGCGTGGGCACGCGCGGGCGGAGCAGCGCGTGCGGGTCATCGCGTGGTGGTGGCCGGGACGTACACCGGCGGTCCGTCACACTTCGTGGTCAGGCGGTTACAGCCGTCACACGGTGTGACGTGGAACACGGTACCTGCGAGTCAACCAGCCGGTCCGGCCCCCTGTCAACGTCTCCGCGCACGCGGTCCGCGAGCGGATCACTGGACCGATTCTGCGCTCACCGTACCGCGCGCGGCCCGGACGAGATCCGGGTGGTGACGGATCGCGACCTCGGGATGTGAACGCAACCATCCCTTGAGCGCGTTGTCCCCGAACCGGGGCAGCAGCGCGTTCTGCGCGGTCTCGTGCACACCCGGTGCCTGCTCCGCCAGTCCGGGCGGCAGCGGCACCGGATCGAGCCGGGCGTCCAGCCGGGGCGACCAGAAGAACCCGACCGACTGCCGGGTGGCACCGGGCCCGCAGGCCAGCACCCGGTGCGGGGTGGCGACCAGGTAGCCGTCGGTCGCGACCTCCAGCATCTCGCCGACGTTGACGACCAGCGAGTCCCCGTGCGGCGGCACGTCCACCCAGCCCGATCCCGGCGGGCGCGCCTGCAGCCCGGCGACCGGGCCGGCCGGATCCTGCAGCAGCAGGGTGAGGAACCCCCAGTCGGCGTGCGGGCCGACGCCCTGCGCGTCCGGCGCGAGCGGCTCGCCCGCCGGCGGTCCGACGTAGCGGATGACCTTGCCGAACCAGTGCGGCTCGCCGGTGAACAGCGGATCGAAGTGGTCCTCGGGCAGGCCGAGCCCGGCGGCGAGGGCGCGGGTCAGCTCGCCGGCGACCCGCGCCATCAGATCGGCCCAGGCGTGCGCCCGGACCCGCAGCTGCGGGACGGTGTCGTCCGGCCAGCGGTTCGGGCCCTCCAGCAGCCGGTACGGCTCGTCCCACTCGGCGCGGGGCCGGGCCGGCAGCTCCGGGCCGAAGTCGATCTGCTCGCGGGCGTCCGGCCGGCCCGCGGTGATCTCGTGGCCCAGTCGGGTGTAGCCGCGGAAGTGCGGTGACTCCCGGTTGTCCAGCGCGAGGCGCTGCCCGGCGGGCAGGTCGAAGAACGCGGCCGCCGCCGCCATCAGCTCCGCGACCTGACCGGGTGCGGCGCCGAACCCGTGCAGCCGCAGGAACCCGATCCGGTGCAGCGCGTCCCGCAGGGTGGCGGTGAACGCGGGATCGAAGCTCCCGTCGGCCCGGCGGGCGCGGTCCAGCCGCAGCGCGGGGACGGGGTCGTTCGCGGTGTCCGGGCCGGTCATGGCCCCATCCTCCCCGCCCGGCGCATCCGGGACGACCCTCATATCGATCCGGGGACCCCGGATCGGGTGTGCAGGGGCGTTTCCTGCATGCCGGGACCACGCAGGAGGTTTACTCTCGGCAACGTTTCGATCGGCGTTCCACTGGTCACTCGGTGTCAGATCGACTCACCAAGGTCGCGACGGTCCGTCGAGGGGACGAACCGGACGAAAGGGGAAAACCATGCTGTGGACCATTCTGGGCTGGATCGTGCTGGGCCTCGTCGCGGGCTTCATCGCCCGCGCGGTGGTGCCGGGCAAGGACGACATCGGCATCGTGCGCACGATCATTCTCGGCATCGTGGGCTCGTTCGTCGGTGGTGCGCTGGCCAGCATCTTCACCGGCTTCAGCGAGTTCTCGCCGTCGAGCTGGATCGGCTCGATCATCGGGGCGATCATCGTCCTGATCATCTACAACCGGGTCACCGGCCGTAAGGCCGTCGGCCGCTAGGCCGCGCACCCACCTCGGCGCCGTCCGGCTCTGCCGGGCGGCGCCGACGTGTGTCCGGGGCCGGGCGCCTCCGCCTGTCTCCGCCGGGTGTCGCTGTGTAGGTCTTCCGAACCCTGAAGTTAGCCGCTCCGTCGCCGTGACCCACCTATCACCGGATCGGCCTAACTAAACCTGACCACATCACAGCTTAGGGTTCCCTACGTTAACCCCGGCGTCACAGCGCCTCGCTCTCTGGAGTTGCAACCCATGTCGACGAACCCGTTTGACGACGAGGACGGCGAGTTCCACGCCCTCGTGAACGACGAGGGCCAGTACTCGCTCTGGCCGACGTTCGCCGAGGTCCCCTCCGGCTGGACCGTGGCGTTCGGCCCGGGCCGCCGGCAGGAGGTGCTCGACCACATCGAGCAGGTCTGGACCGATATGCGGCCACGCAGTCTGGTCGAGCGGATGGAGCGCGACGCGCGCGAGCACGCCGGTGGGTGAGATCGGCGGCACCGGGCCGGTCCTCGACGTCGTCGGGATCGGCTTCGGGCCGGGCAACCTCGCACTGGCCGTCGCCGCCACCGAGCACGCCGAGCCGCTGTCGGTCCGCTTCCTCGAACGCCAGGCCCGGTTCGGCTGGCACGGCGGGATGCTGATCCCGGGCGCCCGGATGCAGGTCAACTTCGTGAAGGACCTGGCCACCGTCCGGAACCCGAGCAGCACCTTCGGGTTCCTCAGCTACCTCGCCGAGCGGGGCCGGCTGATCGACTTCCTGAACCGGCAGACGTTCTTCCCGACCCGGCTGGAGTACCACGACTACCTCGGCTGGGCGGCCGCCCGGCTGGACGACGTCGTGGACTACGGGACCGAGGTCACCGCCGTCCGGCCGGCCGGACCGGTGCTGGAGGTCGAGGCCCGCCGGGGCGGGGCGGTCGTCCGGTACCGGGCCCGCGCCGTGGTGATCGCGACCGGCCTGGTTCCGCACCTGCCCGAGGGGGTCACCGCGGGCGACCGCGTCTGGCACAACCGGGACCTGGTGCCGAACGTCGAGCGGCTGGTCGCCGGGCTGGGGGACCGGGCGCGCCGGTTCGTGGTCGTCGGCGCCGGCCAGAGCGCGGCCGAGTCGGTCGAGTACCTGCACCGCAGCTTCCCGCGCGCCGAGGTGCACGCGGTGTTCGGGCGGTGGGGCTACAGCCCGGCCGACGACAGCCCGTTCGCCAACCGGGTCTTCGATCCGGACGCGGTCGACGACTTCCACCGCAGCGCCCCCGAGCTCCGGCAGCGGATCACCGAGCGGCACCGCAACACCAACTACTCGGTGGTCGATCCGGACCTGATCGGCGAGCTGTACGAGAAGCACTACGCCGAGCGGGTCGCCGGGCGGGAACGCCTGCACTTCCACCGGATGAGCGAGATCGTCGATCTCGCGGCGACCGGGCACGGCGCGGACGTCACCGTCCGGTCGGCGGTCGACGGCCTGCGCTCCGACCTGCGGGCGGACGCGGTCGTGTTCGCCACCGGCTACCGCTCCGGCGACCCGGCCCGCTTCCTCACCGGGGGCCTGACCGTGCTGCGCGACGAGCGCGGGCGGATCCCGGTCGGGCGGGACTACCGGCTGCCGCTGCGCGGCACCGACGTCCCGGTGTTCGTCCAGGGCGCGACCGAGCACACCCACGGCCTGGCCTCGACGCTGCTGTCCAACGTCGCCGTCCGCAGCGGGGAGATCCTCGACGCCGTGCTCGGCCTGCGGGCCGGGGCGGCGCCCGGGGTCCGGCCGGCCCGTGCGCTCGCGGTCTGAGCCGGTGCGCCGCCGACCACCGGCCCGCCGGGGAAGGGACCCGTTGCGGTGACCGGCCGGCTCACCCCGCCGGAGGTCACCGCGGAGCGGCCCGGCGGCGTCCCGGCGCCGTCGCCGCTGCCCGGCTACCGGCACGGGGACTACTTCTTCTCCTCGCCGTACGGGAGCCTGCTGGGCCGCGGCGCCGCCGTCGCACCCGAGGAGGCGGAGCCCGCCGACCGCTGGTCGGACACCGCGTCGTCGCTGCTCGCGACGGCGCGCGCGGCAGGCGTGCCGGAGCCGGTCGTGGTCGGCGCGCTCGGCTTCGATCCGGCGACCCCGCCGCGGCTGCTGGTGCCGCGCCACGTGCAGCGGGGCCGTCCGCCGCGGTGGCTGCCCGGTGTCCCGCCCGCGCTGCCCGGGCGCTGGCGGGTCGGCCACACCCCGCCGGTGCCGGACTACCTGGCGGGCGTCGCCGCGGCCGTCCGCGCGATCGGCGCCGGCGGGCTGGAGAAGGTGGTGCTGTCCCGGGCGCTCGACCTGACCGGTGACGGGCCGGTCCCGATCGGGGCGCTGCTGCGCAGGCTGGCCGACCGCAACGCCTGCGGCCACGTGTTCGCCGCCGACGTCTCCGATCCCGGCGAGCCCGGCACCCGGATGCTGGTCGGCGCGAGCCCGGAGCTGCTGGTGTCCCGGCGCGGGACGGCCGTGGTGTCCAACCCGCTGGCCGGCTCGGCCGCGCGGCACCCGGACCCGGTCACCGACCGGGCGCGGGCCGCCGCTCTGGTCGCGTCGGAGAAGGACCGCCGCGAGCACCGGGCCGTCGTCGACGATCTCGCCGCCCGGCTGGCCCCGCTCTGCACCGATCTCGTGGTGCCGCCCGAGCCGGTGCTGGTGCGGACCCCGTCGATGTGGCACCTCTCGACCCGGGTCACCGGCACCGTGCGGGACCCGGGGACCGGATCGCTCGACGTCGCCCAGGCGCTGCACCCCACACCGGCCGTCGGCGGGGTGCCGCTCGGGGCGGCCAGGGACCTGATCGCGGCGGCCGAGGGATACGACCGCCGCTACTACACCGGTGTCGTCGGCTGGACCGACGGGCGCGGCGACGGCGAGTGGGCGATCGTCCTGCGCTGCGCCGAGGTCCGGGGCGCGGCACTGCGGCTCTACGCGGGCGGCGGCATCGTCGCCGGCTCCGAGCCGGCCGCGGAGCTCGCCGAGACGCGGGCGAAGTTCCGGACGTTCCTCGACGCCGTCGGGCTGGACGCGGAGCCGTGAGCACCACCGGAGAAGGGCTGGACGCATGACCACCGGACGTTCCCTCGGGCGCATCGACCCCTACGACCCGCCCGACCCGGCGGACTTCCCGCCGGGCCGGGTCGGCTGGCGACCCGACCCCAGGCGGGCCGCCCTGCTGGTGCACGACATGCAGCGCTACTTCCTGCGCCCGTTCGCGCCCGGCGACCGGCCGCTGCCCGGCCTGCTCGGCGGGCTGGCCGGGCTGCTGCGGGAGTGCCGCGCCGCGGGCGTGCCGGTCATCTACACCGCGCAGCCGGGCCGGCAGACCGCGCAGGAACGCGGGTTGCTCACCGACATGTGGGGTGCCGGCATCGGCGGGGTGGTCGACACCGCACCCGAGCTGGAGGCGATCGCCGACGAGGTGGCGCCGGAACCGGGCGACCTGCAGCTGGTCAAGTGGCGCTACAGCGCGTTCCAGCGCACCCCGCTGCGCGAGGAGCTCACCCGGCTCGGGCGGGACCAGCTGCTGATCACCGGCGTGTACGCCTCGATCGGCTGCCTGGCCACCGCGATCGAGGCGTTCATGCTCGACGTCCAGCCGTTCCTGGTCGGCGACGGGGTCGCCGACTTCTCCCGGGCCGACCACGACACCGCGATCGACTGGGTGGCCCGCCGGTGCGGCGTGGTGACCTCGCTGGCGGAGCTGTCGGCGGCGCTCACCCCGGTGCCCGCGGAGGGCCGGTGACCGCCCCACCCGGGCCGGGCTGGCTGCACACCGAGCTCACCGCGGTCGTCCCCGGCGGGCTCGACGGCGTCGGCCCGGACGAGGACCTGCTGGACCTGGGCATCGACTCGGTCCGGCTGATGCTGCTCGTCGAGCGCTGGCAGAGCGCGGGGTTCGACGTCGATCTGCTGGGCCTGGCCGAACGGCCCACCCTGGCCGGCTGGCTGGAGCTGCTCCGCGCCGGGGCGCCGGCCGCGGTGCCCACCGCGGCCGCGGCGCCCGGCGGCCCGTCGGCGACGACCGTCCTGCGGGTCGAGCAGCTCACCCCGCGGACGGTCCGGATCACCCTGGACGACCGCGCGGGGCGGTTCGCCGGGGCCCGGCCCGGCGCGTACCTGATGCTGCGGGCCGGGCCGATGCCCGCGGCCCGCCCGGTCACCGTGCACCCGCACGCGGCCAGCGGTGAGATCGACGTCGACGTCGTCGCGCACGACGGGGGACCGCTCGGCCGGTGGGCCGCCGGGGTCCGCCGCGGCGCCGCGGTCGTCGTCGACGGGCCGCACGACGTGCCGGACCTGCCCGCCGGCCCGGTGGACTGGACGTTGCTGGTCGCCGACCATCCGGCCCAGCCCGCGCTCGCCGCCCGGGTGGCCGCGCTGCGCGCGGGCGACCGCGCGATCGCCGTCGCGGTCGTGCCGGACGCGGCGGAGGAGCAGCTGATGCCGACCGCGGCGGATCTCGGCACGGTGTTCGTGCACGCGGCCGCCGATCCGGGCCCCGTCCTGGCGGCGGTGCGGGCGGCCGTGCCGGGGACCGGGCGGGGGCGGGCCTGGCTGGCGGGGGAGCGGCACCGGATGGACGCCCTGGGTGCCGTCCTGGCCGGGCTGCCGGCGCTGGCCGGGCGGTGCGTGGTGGAGCGCTACGGCGGTGCCCCGGTCTGAGGCGGCGGTGCGGCGTGCCGCGGGGACCGTCACCCGGGTACGACGAGGGCCCGGCCCGACCGGCCGCGAGGTCGGTCGGGGAGACTGGGGCCAGTACCCGCCCACTCGATCTGGAGCCTTTGATGCCGCAGGGGACCGTCCGCTGGTTCGACGCCGAACGGGGTTTCGGCTTCCTCGCGCCCGAGGACGACTCGCCGGATGTGTTCGTGCACGCCTCCGAGATCGTCGGGGACGGCGCGAACGTGCTGCGCGAGGGCCAGGCCGTCGAGTTCGAGGTCGGTGAGAACGACCGCGGGCCGCAGGCGCTGCGTGTTCGCGTCACCGCCGACGCGGCCGCCGGTGGCGTCGTGGGGCTGCTCGGCACCGTCAGCTGGTACGAGCCGGGCAAGGGCTACGGCTTCGCGGCGCCCGACGGCGGCGGCGCCGACATGTTCGTGCACAGCTCCGCCATCGTGACCGGCGGTGTGCTCGTCGAGGGGCAGCGGGTGGCCTTCCTGGTCGTCGACGGCGAGCGCGGCCCGCAGGCCGGGCACGTGATCCCGCTGGGACCGGGGGCCGGCCTCCCCTCGGCAGGCGGCGCAGACGGCGCAGTCGGCGCGGACGGCGCCGACAGCGCCGACGGCACGGTGGCCTGGTACGACGAGGACAAGGGCTTCGGCTTCATCCACCCCGACTCCGGCGACGAGGACGTCTTCGTCCACGCCCGGGCCCTGGCCGAGGGGCTGACGTGGCTCGCGGAGGGCGACCGCGTCGCGTACGACGTGGCCGTGTCGGAGAAGGGCCCGCAGGCCCGCGACGTGCACCTGGTCCGGGGCGCCGAGCCCGCGCCGCCGCCGCGGCGACCGGCACCGGCCGCGGCGCCGGCGTCGCGGGACGTGCCGGCCCGGGGCGGCGAGGGCGTCGTGGCGCGCTACGACGGCGACCGCGGCTTCGGTTTCATCACCCCGGACGCGGGCGGCGACGATCTGTTCGTCCACGTGTCCGTGGTCGCGGGATCGGAGACGCTGGAGAAGGGCGACCGGGTCCGGTACGCGGTGCGGCAGAGCGACCGGGGTCCGCAGGCCGACCGCGTCGAGCGTCTCTGACGAGAGCGGGGCCCGGCCGACGGCCGGACCGCTCCCCGTGCGTGGCGCACGAACACGAAGAACGGCGGTCGACACCGATCCGGCGCCGGGAAGGCGCCGTGCCGGGTCGACCGCCGTTCTCACGCCGACCGCGAGATCGGCGGAACGCCTGGATCAGACGTCGTAGTAGAGCGCGAACTCGTACGGGTGCGGGCGGAGCCGCAGCGGGTCGATCTCGTTCTCCCGCTTGTAGGCGATCCAGGTCTCGATCAGGTCGGGGGTGAACACGCCACCCTCGAGCAGGTAGTCGTGGTCCTCCTCCAGCTTGTCGATGACCGCGGAGAGCGAGGACGGGACCTGCGCGATGTCCTTGGCCTCCTCGGGCGGCAGCTCGTAGAGGTCCTTGTCGATCGGCGCGGCCGGCTCGATCTTGTTCTTGATGCCGTCCAGGCCGGCCATCAGCATGGCCGAGAACGCCAGGTACGGGTTGCCCGACGAGTCGGGGCAGCGGAACTCGATGCGCTTGGCCTTCGGGCTGTCACCGGAGAGCGGGATCCGGATGCAGGCCGAGCGGTTCCGGGCCGAGTAGACCAGGTTGACCGGCGCCTCGAAGCCCGGGACCAGGCGGTGGTAGGAGTTCACCGTCGGGTTGGTGAACGCCAGCAGCGACGGCGCGTGGTGCAGCAGGCCGCCGATGTAGTACCGCGCGGTGTCGGACAGGCCGCCGTAGCCGGACTCGTCGTGGAAGAGCGGCTGGCCGTCCTTCCAGAGCGACTGGTGCACGTGCATGCCCGAGCCGTTGTCGCCGAACAGCGGCTTCGGCATGAAGGTGGCGGTCTTGCCGTTCTGCCACGCCACGTTCTTCACGAGGTACTTGAAGAGCATGATGTCGTCGGCCGCGTGGAGCAGGGTGTTGAACTTGTAGTTGATCTCCGCCTGCCCGGCGGTGCCGACCTCGTGGTGCTCGCGCTCCACCTCGAAGCCCGAGTCCTGCATGGTGCTGACGATGTCGGCACGCAGGTCGGCGTAGTGGTCGACCGGCGGGACGGGGAAGTAGCCGCCCTTGTAGTTGACCTTGTAGCCGAGGTTGCCGCCGACCTCCTCGCGGCCGGTGTTCCACCAGCCCTCGGAGGAGTCGATGTGGTGGTACGCCTGGTGCGGGTCGGTGCCGAACCGGATGGAGTCGAAGACGTAGAACTCCGCCTCCGGCGCCATGAACGCGGTGTCGGCGATGCCGGAGGCCGCCAGGTACTCCTCCGCCTTGCGCGCGATGTTCCGCGGGTCACGGGAGTAGGGCTCACCGGTGACCGGGTCGTGCACGAAGAAGTTGACGTTCAGCGTCTTGTGCTTGCGGAACGGGTCGACGCGGGCGGTCGCCGGGTCCGGGAACAGCGCCATGTCGGACTCGTTGATCGCCTGGAAGCCGCGGACGGAGGAACCGTCGAACGCGGCGCCGTTCTCCAGGAGGTCGCCGGCCGTCTTGGCGGGGACGGTGAGGTGCTGCATGACGCCGGGCAGGTCGCAGAACCTGATGTCGACGTACTCGACCTTCTCGTCCGAGATGTACTTGAGTACCTCTTCGGCGTTGCTGAACACTCTCTCGGGCTCCTTCGATCGCTGGTGGAGATCGTGGGCGACGGTAGGAGTGCCGTGTTGCCCACCCATCACTCACCTGTTTCGCCGACGTTAACTGACCGGACCGGGATAACGATCACATTCGTCCCACATGTCCGGTCATGGCCGACGGCGGCGGTCCCGCTGCGACGCCTAGGCTAGAAGGCATGGCCCGCTGGATCGAGTCCTGGCTTCCCGGTTCCTCCGACGGCCCCGGTGTGCAGCCGGGCGGGTACCCCGGACAGCGCTTCGGCCTGCCCGAGACCGGGCACTACTCGGTGGCGGGGCTCGGCAGGCGGATCGGCGGGGTGTGCATCGACTGGGCGCTGGCGTACCTGCTGGTGCTGTTCGTCGCCGGCACCGACGCGATCGGCACCCCGGACTTCAGCTGGGGCGTGCTCGGCGCCTGGTTCGTGATCACCGCGCTGATGGTGTCGGTGTTCGGCATGAGCCCGGGACACATCGCGCTCGGCATGCGGGTCGCCCGCACCGACATGGCGAACTACGTGGGCATCCCGCGGGCGTTGCTGCGCACCGCCCTGATCGCGCTGATGCTCCCGCCGTTCATCCGCGACCAGGACGGCCGCGGATGGCACGACCGCGCCAGCACGACGATCGTGGTGCGGGTGCTGCGCGGCTGATCCCGCCGGGGCTCAGCGGCGGCGGACGGTGCGCTGGATGCTGCGCATCTTCGCGCCCTGCGGCAGCGGGCCCTTCGGCATGGCCGCGGTCCGGGTGCCGAGCGCGTTGAGCTTGTTCTCCAGCGAGTCCATCTCCGCGGCGGAGATGTTGCGCGGCAGCTTCATGAGGTGCCGCTGCAGCTTCTTGAGCGGAACCTGGCCCTCGTCGTTGCCGACCAGGACGTCGTAGATCGGGATGCTGCCGGCGACCCGCGCGGTGCGCTTCTTCTCCTGCGCGATGAGGCTCTTCACCCGGTGCGGCGCGCCCTCGGCGACGAAGATGATCCCGGGCCGCCCGACGACCCGGTGCACCGCGTCGAGGTGCGTGGTGCCCGCGATGCCCTGCGTGATCCGCCACTGCCCGCGCATGTTGTCCAGCGCCCAGCCCGCGGCGCCCGGCTGCCCGTCGGCCTTGGTGTAGATCGAGCGCTGCACCCGCCTGCCGAACACGCTGAACGCCCCGAGGGCGCCGATCATCACGCCGAACGGGACGAAGAACCAGGTCATCCCGAAGAACCAGCCGATGAGGGTGAGCAGCGCGATCGCACCGACGAAGACGCCGATCATGATCGGGAGGAGCTTCTTGTCCTCCTTGCGCTGCATCTGGAACGCCTGCCAGATCTGCTGGCGGCGCTGCTTCGACGCGGCCTTCTTCGCGGCCTTGCGCGCCTTCTTCTCTTCGGGCGTGGGCTTGCGGGGCTTGCCGGGCATGTGCCCAGACTACGTCCCCGCCGCGATCAACGGTGCGCCGAGGTGGTCAGCTGCGGGCGAGCAGCGAGCTCGCCTCCTGGGCGGCCGGACCGGAGTCGGCGAGGTGCGCGAGGTCCGGGTGCAGCTCCTCGCCGCGGTGCGCGACCGTCTGCGCGTAGAGCCGCCCGGCCCGGTACGACGAGCGCACCAGCGGGCCGGCCATGACCCCGGCGAAGCCGATCTCCTCGGCCGCCTTCGAGTGCTCGACGAACTCCTCCGGCTTCACCCAGCGCTCCACCGGGTGGTGCCGCTTGGTCGGCCGCAGGTACTGGGTGATCGTGATGATCTCGCAGCCGGCCGCGTGCAGGTCGCGCAGCGCGGCGGTCACCTCGTCCGGCGTCTCGCCCATGCCCAGGATCAGGTTGGACTTGGTGACCAGGCCCTTCTCCCGGGCCTTGGTGATCACCTCGAGGGAGCGCTCGTAGCGGAACGCCGGGCGGATCCGCTTGAAGATCCGCGGGACCGTCTCCAGGTTGTGCGCCAGCACCTCGGGGCGCGCGTCGAACACCGGGCCGAGCTGCTCGTCGCGCGAGTTGAAGTCCGGGATCAGCAGCTCGACGCCGGTGCCCGGGTTCATCTCGTGGATCAGCCGGACGGTCTCGGCGTAGAGCCAGGAGCCGCCGTCGTCGAGGTCGTCGCGCGCGACGCCGGTGACGGTGGAGTAGCGCAGACCCATCTGCTGCACCGACTCGGCGACCCGGCGCGGCTCGTCACGGTCGAGATCGGCGGGCCGGCCGGTGTCGATCTGGCAGAAGTCGCACCGCCGGGTGCACTGCTCGCCGCCGATCAGGAACGTGGCCTCCCGGTCCTCCCAGCACTCGTAGATGTTGGGGCAGCCGGCCTCCTCGCACACCGTGTGCAGGCCGCCCGACCGGACCAGGCCCTTCAGCTCGGTGTACTGCGGGCCGGTCCTCGCGCGGGTACGGATCCAGGAGGGCTTCCGCTCGATCGGGGTCTCCGAGTTGCGGACCTCGAGGCGGAGCAGCTTGCGGCCTTCGGGTGCGACGGTCACGCCCACACCGTACGCCCGGGGTCCGGTGTGATGCCGGTCGCGGCCGCGGTGACGTCCCACAGCCGGCCGGCGAGCACCGGGTCCTGTGCCGCAGCGGAACGGCGGGCCGGACCGGGTGGCCCGTGCAGCTCGCCGGGGCCGGACGGGCCGAGGTGGTCGCCGCCGTGCACCGGCCCGGCCGCGGCGGCCAGCTGCGGCCCGATGCCGTCGGAGACCGGCTGGGTGATCATGCGGTCCAGGATCCCGAACGCGCGGTCCCAGCGGGTGCTGCGGCCGCCCCGCCGGAACGAGTTCTGCATCAGCGACGACTCGGTCATCCCCGGGTGCGCGGACACCGACAGCACCGGATCGCCGGCCAGCCGCAGCCTGCGGTCCAGCTCCGCGGCGAACAGCAGGTTCGCCAGCTTCGACGCCCCGTAGGCGGCGTTCGGGGAGTACCGGCGGGCGCGCCAGTGCAGGTCGTCGACGTCGAGCCGGCCGGTCCGGTGCCCGAGGCTCGACGTCAGCACCACCCGGGACGGCTGCTCCGGGTCGCCCGCCGCGCGCAACGCCGGCATGAGCAGCCAGGTCAGCGCGGCCGGGCCGAGGTGGTTCGTGCCGATCTGCAGCTCGAAGCCGTCCGCGGTCTCGGCGCGCGGCCCCATCGCGACGCCCGCGTTGTTGACCAGCACGTCCAGCCGGTCGCCGGTGCGCTCGCGGATCTCGACCGCGGCGGAGCGGACCGAGGCCAGGTCGGCGAGGTCCAGCAGGACGAGCTCGCCGCCGGCCCGCTCCGCCGCGAGCTGGCCGCGGGTGGTGTCCCGGGCCGCCATCAGGACCCGGGCCCCGGCCCCGGCCAGCGCGGCGGACAGCGCCGGGCCGAGCCCCGACGTCGTGCCGGTGACGAGGACCGTGCGGCCGGTGAGATCGGGGAGCGGGTACACGGCGGCGACGGTAGCGGGCGCGGGCCGGCCCGGCCGCGGCTACCGTGCGGCACCGTGGACTTCCGGATCTTCACCGAACCCCAGCAGGGCGCGACCTACTCCGATCTGCTGCGGGTCGCCCGCACGACCCAGGACGCAGGCTACGACGCCTTCTTCCGCTCCGACCACTTCCTGGCGATGGGCGACGGCGGTGCCGGGGCCGGACTGCCCGGCCCGACCGATGCCTGGGTGACCCTGGCCGCGCTCGGCCGCGAGACCACCCGGATCCGGCTCGGCACGCTGGTCACCAGCGCGACCTTCCGGCTGCCCGGTCCGCTCGCGGTCGCCGTGGCACAGGCCGACGAGATGTCCGGCGGCCGGATCGAGGTCGGCCTCGGCGCCGGCTGGTTCGAGGCCGAGCACGCTGCGCTCGGCATCCCGTTCCCGCCGGTCGGGCAGCGGTTCGAGCTGCTCACCGAGCAGCTGGAGATCCTCACCGGGCTGTGGGCGACGCCGCCCGGCGGCCGGTTCGACCACCGCGGCACGCACTACACGATCACCGGTTCGCCGGCGCTGCCGCGGCCGGTGCAGGACGCCCCGCCGGTCGTCGTGGGCGGGGTGGGCAAGCGCCGGACGCCCACGCTGGCCGCCCGCTTCGCCGCCGAGTTCAACGTGCCGTTCCAGCAGCCCGACGTGGTCGCCACCCAGTTCGGGCGGGTGCACGACGCCTGCCGCGCGATCGGCCGCGATCCGGCGGACCTCACCTACTCGGTCGCGCAGATGCTGTGCCTCGGTCGCGACGACGCCGAGCTGGCCCGGCGCGCCGCCGCGGTCGGCCGGGACGTCGACGAGGTCCGCGCGAACTGCCTCGCCGGCACCCCCGGCGAGATCGTCGACCAGCTCGGCCGCTGGTCCGAGCGGACCGGCGCGACCCGGTTCTACCTGCAGATCCTCGACCTGGCCGATCTGGAGCACCTGGAGCAGTTCGCCGGGTCGGTGATCGGACAGCTGGACTGACGGCGGTCCTCGGTGCTCGCCGAGATGCAGCTCAGGATCCGAGCTGCCCGCCGAGGTCCGCGGCGGCGGTCAGCAGCACCAGCACCGGCACCACGGCGCGCGGTGCGATCCGGTAGCTGCCGCGGCCGTCCTGCTCGACGAGTCCGGCGTGGGTGAGGGCCCTGAGGTGGTGGTAGAGCTGGCCGGTCGAGGCCAGCTCGGCGACCTCGGTCAGTTCGGCCGTGCCGCGCGGGCCGTGCAGCAGGCCGCGGACGATCCGGACCCGGACCGGATGCCCGAGCGCGGCCAGCACCGCGGTGCGCGGCTCGTCGTCCAGGGCGAGCGCGGCGCCGGCGTCGTACTCGATGCTCCAGCGGACCTCGCCGTGCAGCGCGACCTCGCCGGAGTAGCGCACCGTCCCGGTCCCCGTGGGGGCGGGCGCGACGGCGGCCGGGGCCGCGGCGAGCCGCTGTTCGAGCTGCTCGACGCGGCGTTCCAGATCGGCCAGGCGGTCTGCGGTCACCCGATCATTCTACGGAACTACGGAGAAGCGGTCGATCAGCCGAGCCCGCTCATCAGGTCCACCATCCGGGCGACCGGGTGCTCGGCGACCGGGAGCCGGCCGTCGATCGCGTCCAGCACGGCGGTGGTCACGGCCCCGGTGACGTCGTCGACGGTGATCTCCCGGCCGAGCTCGGTGCTCAGCGTGGTGACGCCGGCGTCGGCGATCCCGCAGGGCACGATCCGGCCGAAGTCGCCCAGGTCGGCGTCGCAGTTGATGGCGAACCCGTGCTGGGTCACCCCGCCGGAGATGCGCACCCCGATCGCGGCGACCTTGCGCTCCGGGCGCATCCCGGCGGCGGGCAGCCACACCCCGGACCGGCCCTCGACCCGCCCGGCCGCCGGCAGCCCGAGATCGTGGCAGACCCGGATCAGCGCCTCCTCCAGCCGCCGGACGTAGTCGACGACGTCCATCGGCTCCTTCAGCGCCATGATCGGGTAGCCGACCAGCTGCCCCGGCCCGTGCCAGGTGATCCGGCCGCCGCGGTCGACGTCGATCACCGGGGTGCCGTCCTGCGGCCGGTCCTCCGGCCGGGTCCGGCGCCCGGCCGTGTACACCGCCGGGTGCTCGAGCAGCATCAGCACGTCCGGGCCGGTGCCCTCCTTGCGCGCCGCGGCGTGCGCCCGCTGGGTGTCCCAGGCGGCCTGGTACTCGACGCGGCCCAGCCGGTCCACCCGGACGGGGTCGGTTCCGGCACGGCAGCTCTGATGCGGATCGGGCATGCCGCCGAGATTACCCCCGCACCCGGGCCGCCCCGAGCCGCGCCAGCACCGCCTGCGCCGCCCGGCGCCCGCTCACCAGCGCGCCCTGGGTGGACGGGGTGTCCCGGTGGTCGCCCGCGACGAACAGGTTCCGGCCCAGGTCGACGTCGCGGCGCACCGGCCGGGCGGGCTCCAGCAGCGGCAGCGCCCCGTCGACCTGCGCGGTGTGCAGGTGCGCCCAGTCGTCGGTCGGCACGGCCCAGATGCGGGCCAGCTCACGTCGCACGGCGGGCTCGTCGAGCCCGGTGCCGGCCGGGGTGCCGACGATCGACGACGCCACCAGCGGCCGCCCGTCGGCCGAGTAGCCGGGTGCGGCGGCCGTCAGGACGACGCTGTTGACCACCGGTCCGCCGGTGCCGTCCAGGTGCAGCAGCGGCGCCGCCGACGGCGCCTGCGGGGGCACGTGGAAGAACGTGGTCAGCGCGTTCATCCGGGGTTCGGCGACGCCGGGCAGCAGCGCCGCCGCGGTCCGCGGGTCGGCCGCGACCAGCACCGCCCGGGCGCGCAGCGTCCCCGCGTCGGTGTCCACCGACGGTGCGTCCCCGCCGTGCACGGCGTGCACCCGGGTGTGCAGCGTGACCGCGCCGGGGGGCAGCGCGGCGGCCAGCCGCCGGGGCAGCGCCTCCATCCCGTCGTCGGGCACCACGACCGTGCCGAGCGCGAAGCTGCGCCACACCAGCCGGACGAACGCCGCGGACGTCTCCAGCGCCGGATCGGCCAGCACCCCGGACAGGAACGGGCGCAGGAACCGGTCGGTGACCGCACCGCCGATCCCGGCGGCGTCCAGGTCGTCGGCGGCCGACCGGTCGATCATCGTGGCGGTGCGCGCCGGGGGAGAGGCCAGCACCCGCGCCGTCCAGGCCACCAGCTTCGCCTTGTCCAGCGGGCCGAACAGGTCGTCGGCGGCGGTCGCGGGGGCGGACGCCGGGCGGCGCAGCGGATTGACGAACCGGTGCAGCTCGCCGTCGCCGGCCCGGACGGCGGCGCCGGGCTCGAAGGCGCGGGCGGCGAGCGAGTCCAGGCCGTGCGGGGCCAGCGCGGCGCGCAGCGCCGGGTACGACGAGTTGAGCACCTGGAACCCGCGGTCGCAGCGGAACCCGTCGACGACGTCGGTCGCCATCCGGCCGCCGACCCGGTCGGACGCCTCCAGCAGCTGCACCGACAGACCGTGCCGGTGCAGGACGGCGGCCGCCCGCAGCCCGGCGAGGCCGGCGCCGACGACCAGGACGTCCGGCGTGCTCACGTACCGACCGCGGCGGACAGCGCGTCGCCGACCGTGTGGTGCCGGAACCGGAACCCGGCGTCGAGCAGCGCCTTCGGCACCGCCCGCTGCCCGCTGAGCAGGGTCTCCCGGCCGAGCTCGCCCAGCACGGTGGAGACCACCGGGGCGGGCACCGAGAACGGGGTGGGCCGCCCGACGGCCTCGCCCAGCTCCCGGGTGAACTCGGCGTTGGTGACCGGCACCGGGCCGGTGATGTTGGCCGGCCCGGACAGCGATCCGGTCTCCACGGCGAAGCGCAGCGCGGACACCTGGTCGTCCAGCGACACCCACGGCATGTACTGGGTGCCCTTGCCGATCCGGCCGCCCAGGAAGCCCCGGAACAGCGGGCGCAGCATCGCCAGCAGCCCGCCGGACGGCGACAGCACCAGCCCGGTCCGGATCAGCACGACCCGCGCGCCGGCGTCGGCGGCGGGCGCGGCGGCCGCCTCCCAGTCCCGGCAGACGTCGGCCAGGAAACCGCTGCCCGACGGCGCCGACTCGTCGGTGACGTGATCGCCGGTGTCGCCGTAGTAGCCGACCGCGGAGCCGCTGACGAACGCCGGGACGCCGTGCCGGGCGACCGCGGTCGCGAGCACGTCGGTGGGCACGTTGCGGGAGTCGCGGATCAGCTGTTTGCGCGCCCCGCTCCACGGCCGGTCGGCCAGCCCGGCCCCGTTGAGGTTGACGACGGCGTCGACGCCGTCCAGCGTGCCGTCCTCGATCGTGCCGGCCGGTGGGTCCCAGCCCCGTTCGTCCGGCGCGGCGGGGGAGCGCCGCACCAGGCGCAGCACCTCGTGGCCCGCCCCCCGCAGGTGGGCGACCAGGGCGGTTCCGATCAGACCGGACGAACCGGCTACGACGACTCGCACGGCGGCGATCCTTCCCGGTTCCGGGCCCGGGCGCGACCCGGCGGGTGGCGACGGTGATCACCCGTTCACCCGGTGGTGGTACGGGTGCGGCCCGCCCCGGGTGAACCGGGACGGGCCGCGACCGTCGGGCGGGTGGCGCCGGGCCTACAGGCCGAGCTCGGCCTCGAAGGCACCCTCCTCCAGGCGGGCCCGGATCGCGGACAGGAAGCGTCCGGCGTCGGCACCGTCGACCAGGCGGTGGTCGTAGGTGAGCGGCAGGTAGCAGACCGAGCGGACGGCGATCACGTCGTCGCCCTCGGGGCCGGTGATGACCTTCGGCTCCTTGACGATCGCGCCGGTGCCGAGGATGCCGACCTGCGGCTGGTTCAGGATCGGGGTGTCGAACAGCGCCCCGGCGGAGCCGATGTTCGTGATCGTGAACGTGCCGCCGGACAGCTCGTCCGGGCCGATCTTGGCGTCCCGGGTCCGGGCGGCCACGTCGGCGATCTTCTTGGCGATCCCGGCCAGCGACAGGTCGTCGGCGTCCTTGATCACCGGGACGAGCAGGCCGCGCGGGGTGTCCACGGCGATGCCCATGTGCACCGAGCCGTGGTACGTGACCTGCTTGTTGTCCTCGGAGATCGAGGCGTTGACCGACGGGAACGCCTTGAGCGCCTCGATCGTCGCCTTCGCGATGAAGGCCAGGAAGGTGAGGTTGGCGCCCTCGCGGCGCTTGAAGTCCTCCTTGACCTTGTTCCGCAGCTTGACGATGCGGGTGAGGTCGACCTCCTGGACGGTGGTCAGCTGGGCGGACACCGCCAGCGACTCGTTCATCCGCTGGGCGATCACCTGGCGCAGCCGCGGCAGCTTGACCGTGGTGCCCGGCTGCGGGCCGTCCTGCGGGCGGGTCGGGACGGTCTGCGGCTGCTTCGGCGCACCGCCGGACGCGGCGGGGGCCGCCGGGGCCTCCGGGGCCGGGGCGGACTTCTGCTCGGCCGCCGCCAGCACGTCCTGCTTGCGGATCCGGCCGCCGACCCCGGAGCCGGTCACCGTGCCCAGGTCGACGCCGTGCTCCTGGGCCAGCTTGCGGACCAGCGGCGTCACGTACGGCTTGTCGCCGGACCCGTTGGACGACGACGGCGCGGAACCCTGGGTGTCGGTGGACCCCGTGGGCTGCGCCTGCTGCTGCTTCGGGGCCTCCGCCTTGGGCTGCTCGGCCTTCGGCTGCTCGGCCTTCGGGGCCTCCTGCTTCGGGGCCTCCTGCTTCGGCTCCGGCTTCTTCTCCGGGGCCGGCTCCTCCTTCTTCGGAGCGGGGGCCTCCTCCTTCGCCGGTGCGGCCGAGCCGTCGCCGACCAGCGCGAGCTGCGCGCCGACCTCGACGGTCTCGTCCTCGCCGACGGTGTGCTCGAGGACGGTGCCGGCCACCGGCGACGGGATCTCGGTGTCGACCTTGTCGGTCGAGACCTCCAGCAGCGGCTCGTCCACGTCGACGCTGTCGCCGACCTGCTTGAGCCAGCGGGTGACGGTGCCCTCGGTGACCGACTCGCCGAGCTCGGGCATGGTGACCGGCGTCCCGGAGCCGCCGCCGGACGCACCGGAACCGGACTCGTCGGACGACGGCGCAGCCGCCTCCTCCTGCGCGGGCTCCGGCTCCGGCTCGGGCTCGGGCTCGGCCGCCTCCTCGGCGGCGGGCTCGGCACCACCGGAGCCGCCGGAGCCGCCGCCGTCGGACTCGTCGGCGTCGCCGATCACGGCGAGCTCACCGCCGACCTCGACGGTCTCGTCCTCGCCGGCGATGATCCGCTTCAGCACCCCGGCCGCGGGGGACGGGATCTCGGTGTCGACCTTGTCGGTCGAGACCTCGAGCAACGGCTCGTCGACCTCGACGGTGTCGCCCTCGGACTTGAGCCAGCGGGTGACGGTGCCCTCGGTGACACTCTCGCCCAGGGCGGGCATCTCTACGGTGACGGCCATGTCGGGTGGAGCTCCTCTTGTTCCGCGTGGGTGTTCGGGTCTGGGGACGGATCGGCCGGGATCAGCCGTGGGTGTGCAGCGGTTTCCCGGCCAGGGCGAGGTGGGCCTCTCCGAGTGCCTCGCTCTGCGTGGGGTGGGCGTGGATCAGTGCGGCGACGTCGGCGGGGAGAGCCTCCCAGTTGTAGATGAGTTGCGCCTCCCCGACGAGCTCGCCGACCCGTGAGCCGACCATGTGCACACCGACCACGGGGCCGTCGGCGCCGGCCGGGCCCGCCTGGACGAGCTTGATCGCCCCGGAGGTCTGCAGGATCTGCGACCGCCCGTTGCCCGCCAGGTCGTAGGTGAGGGTGTGCACCTCGCCGTGCCGCTCGCGGGCGGCGTCCTCGGTCAGCCCGACCGAGGCGATCTCCGGGTCGCAGTAGGTCACCCGCGGGACGCCGTCGTCGGACAGCGGGGTGGGTGCGAGCCCCGCGACGTCCTCGGCGACGAAGATCCCGTGCGCGAAGCCGCGATGGGCCAGCTGCAGCCCGGGGGTGACGTCGCCGACGGCGTACACGCCGTCCAGGTTCGTCCGGAGCCGCTCGTCGACGGTGACGAAGCCGTCCGACATCGCGATCCCGGCCTCGGCGAACCCGTGACCGGTGGTGTTGGGGCCGCGGCCGACCGCGACGAGCAGCAGATCGGCGTCGATCTCCTCGCCGTTCTCCAGCGCGACGGTGACGACGTCGCCGGAGCGGGTGGCCTTGCTCAGCCGCACGCCGGTCCGGGCGGTGATCTTCCGGCGGCGGAAGGCGCGGCCGAGCTGGGTGGAGCAGAACTCGTCCTCGGCGGGGACCAGCCGGGGGAGTGCCTCGACGATCGTGACCTCGGCCCCGAACGAGCGCCACACGCTGGCGAACTCGACGCCGATCACGCCGCCGCCGAGCACCACGACCCGTTCCGGGACCCGGTCCAGGGTGAGCGCGGCGTCGGAGGTGACGATCCGGTCGTCCAGCTCCAGGCCGGGCAGCGAGCGGGCGTAGGAGCCGGTCGCGAGGACCACGTGCCTGCCGTGCAGGAGCCGGTCGCCGACCCGCACGACGCCGGGCCCCTCGAGGGTGCCGGCGCCGTCGACCACGGTGATCCCGCGGGCGGCGACGAGCCCCTGGAGACCCTTGTGGAGCCGGCCGACGACGCCGTCCTTGTAGGAGTTGACGCCGGCCATGTCGACACCGTCGAAGGTGGACCGGACGCCGAGCTTCGCGCCGTCGCGGGCGTTGTCGGCGACCTCGGCGGCGTGCAGCAGCGCCTTGGTCGGGATGCAGCCGCGGTGCAGGCAGGTGCCGCCGATCTTGTCCTTCTCGACGAGGACGACCGAGAGCCCCAGCTCGGCGGCGCGCAGCGCGCAGGCGTACCCGCCGGAGCCGCCGCCCAGGATCACCAGGTCGGCCGCGCTCGCTGAGCCCGTCTCGGACACCGATCAGCTCCCTCCCGGTCACGTGCGGCGGGGGCCTCCACCGCCGTGACGCCGCAGTGCGGCGCCCATCTTGTCACTACCCGCACGGTGCGCCAGTGCGGGTGTCGGGAGCAGATCATGGTCCTCGCGCGTTGTACTGACCGATCACGTGTGTCCGTTTCGCCCGCCGGCGGTACGGAATGTCGTGCGAGCCGACGAGAGGGTGACGCCCATGGGCCTGCTGGACAGGTTCCGTTCCCGCCGGTCCTCCGGCCAGGCCAAGGCTCCGAGCGCGGAGTCCTACCTGCGGGAATGGACGAACGCGCGGATCGGGGTGGAGGCGTTCGTCGAGCCTCGGACGACCGTGACCGAGACGACGGTGGTGTTCGTCGCACACGACGGCGAATGGACCCGGCGGCGGGTCGGGAACCCGAACCGGGCCAAGAAGCTGGCCCGCTCGATGCAGATCCCGATCTACGACGTGCAGCTGGTCGGCTACCCGAAGCGGATGCGCGACCACGACGCGCGGGAGCGGGCGCTGCGGAAGAAGGCCAAGCAGGAGGAGATGCTGCGGCAGCTACGGGAGAAGGACCGGGACCGGTAGCGCTAGTCCTGCAGCGAGCGGGCCCTGCGGGCGCCGATCGCGCGCATCGCGGGCTCCAGCCGCAGGGCGGGCCCGGGGACCAGTGCGGTCAGCCGCAGCACCGCGCCGCGCCAGGCCGGCAGCGTGCGGTACACCCGGCCGGTGCCGAACATCCCGACCAGGCCCTGCGCGACCTGCTCGGTGGTGACCAGCGTCCCGGACCGGACCAGTGCCTGGGCCTGCCCGCCGGGCTTCATCCCGCGCAGCAGCTCGGTGTTGACGCCGTCCGGGCAGACCGCGTGCACCCGGATCCCCTCCCGGCGGACCTCGGAGGCGAGTCCGGAGACCACGGACAGTGCACCGGCCTTGGACGCCGCGTACACGGACAGGCCGGGGACCGGGCCGAGCGCGGAGAGCGAGACGGTGACGCCGATCTCGCCGCCGTGCGCGAGGCCGGCGGCGGCCTGCTCCCGGAACGCGGCGACCGCGGCCCGGGCACCCCAGACCGGGCCGAGCAGGTTCACCTCGACCAGGGCGCGGGCGTGTGCCTCGGACAGCTCGGTGAGCGTGCCGTCGAACCCGACGCCCGCGTTCGACACCCAGGCGCCCAGCGGGGCGAGCCCGCGGGCGCGGTCGGCGACGGTGCGCGCGTCGGCCGGGTCGGTGACGTCGTGTGCGGCGCCGTCCGCGGCGCCGATCCGCTCCGCGGTGGCCCGGGCGGCGTCCGCGTCGAGATCGGTGACGAGCACCCGGTAGCCCCGGCCGACCAGCTCGGCGGCGATCGCCTCGCCGATCCCGCGGGCGGCGCCGGTGACCACGGCGGAGCGGGGAGCGTGCGCGGGGATCTCGTGCCGGCGTCGTCGCATGGGCCGGGAGTATGCCCTACCGGTCGGTAACCCGGTGTGCTCCGCGCAGCGCCCGGCGCCGGCCCGCGCCGGGCAGGAGCAGCGCGGCGAGGCCCGGCGAGCAGCCGGCCGGGCACCGGACGGGACCAGCCGACGTCGCGCAGCCGCAGGCGTTCCACCCGGGCAATCTGCTCGTACCAGGTGTTCTCGGTCGTCGGGAACTGTCGGACCCCCCCTGGGGCGGTGTCACCATGACGACCATGCCCGCCCCCACCACCCCGGTCCGCCCGGTCGAGGTCGAGGAGTTCCTCACGGGCGATTTCCCGGTCGGCTCGGAGCTCGTCGACGGGGTGGTCCACCTGAACGATCCGGCGTTCCTGCACCAGGAGGTGGTCTCGCGACTGCTCCAGGCACTCGCGGCCTGGACCCGCACCGAGCCCGGGCACGGCCGGGCCGGTTTCGGCGGGAACTGGGTGCTCGCCGGGCGCAACGTCTACAAGCCGGACGTGTGGTGGGCCGCCGAGCCACCGCGCGGCACCCGGCACGCCGGGCCGCCGGAGCTCGCCGTCGAGGTCCGGTCACCCGGCACCTGGGCGCTCGACGTCGGCCCGAAGCTGCGCCGCTACGAGGCCGCGGGCACCGCGGAGCTGTGGCTGGTCGACCCGCCGGCGTGGACCGTGCTCGTCTTCCGGCGGGCCGCCGGGTCCGGTACCGCTGGGTCAGGTACGGCCGGGGCAGGTGCAGCAGGGTTCGGCACCGCGCTGGAGGTCGCGGGCGGCGACCTGACCAGCCCGCTGCTGCCCGGGTTCGCGCTGCCGGTCACCGATCTCGTCGAGGACGCCGGGTGAGGCGCGCGGCGTGACCGGGCGCCGCCGCGACCGCGGCGGCACCCGGGGTCTCAGCCGTTCGCGGCGACGTCCTCCAGGAAGGCGATCAGCGTCCGCACCGGCACCCCGGTGCCGCCCTTGGTGGTGTAGCCGCGCGGGCCGCCGGTGTTGTACGCCGGACCGGCCACGTCGATGTGCGCCCACGGCAGCCCGGCCGGCACGAACTCCTTCAGGAACAGCCCGGCCAGCAGCATCCCGGCGAACCGCTGCCCGCTCACGTTCGCGATGTCGGCGACCCGGGAGTCGAGGTCGGAGCGCAGGTACTCGGGCAGCGGCATCGCCCAGCCGTCCTCGCCGACGTCGACGGCGTGCCCGGCGACCCGGTCCCGCAGGTCGTCGGACCCCATGATCCCGGCGGTGCGCAGCCCGAGCGCGACCTGCTGGGCGCCGGTCAGCGTCGAGGTCTCCACCAGGTAGTCGGGGTCGTCCTCGCCGGCCCGGACGAGCGCGTCGGCCAGGATCAGCCGGCCCTCGGCGTCGGTGTTGAGCACCTCGACGGTCTTCCCGCCGTACATGGTGAGCACGTCACCCGGCTTGTACGCCGTCGAGGACGGCATGTTCTCGGCCATCGGCACGGTCGCCGTCACCGCGACCGGCAGCTCCAGCTTCGCCGCGAGCACCACGGTGGCGACGACCGCCGCGGCGCCGCCCATGTCCGAGGTCATGTCCGCCATCCCGGCGTTCGGCTTGAGCGAGATGCCACCGGTGTCGAAGGTGATGCCCTTGCCGACCAGCGCGACCTTCCGGGCCGGCGCGGCGCCGCCGTTCCAGGTCAGCCGGACCAGCCGCGGCTTGTTGGCCGAGCCCTTGCCGACCCCGGTGATCCCGCCGTAGCCGTTCTCCCGCAGCCGCTCGTCGTCGAGCACCTCGGTGACCAGGCCGGCCCGCTCGCCCAGGGCCACCGCGCGCTGCGCGAACGTCTCCGGGACCAGCACGTTCGGGGCGGTGTTCACCAGGTCGCGGGCGGTGGCGACGGCCTCGGCGACCAGGCCGGCCCGGCGGACCTGCGCCTCGGTGACCCCGGTGAACGTCCAGGACGCCACCGGTGCCGATCCGGCGTCGGTGCTGGAGCGGTGCGCGTCGAACCGGTAGCCGCCGAGCAGCGCACCGGCCACCGCCGCCTCGGCGGCGCCGTCCCCGGCGGCGCCGAGCGTGCTCACCGCGGCGGGCGTCCCGGCCAGCGCCCGGGACGCCGCACCGGCGGCCCGGCGGACCCGGTCGGCCGCCGCCGCGTCGTCGCCGTCCGCGGCGCTCACGACCGCCACCAGCCGCGGCGCGGCGACCGCCCCGCGGGCCGGCAGCGAGACGACCTGCTCGACCTTCCCGGTCGCGCCGACGACGCGGAGCAGCTCGGCGAGCTCGCCGCCGAACGCGGCGTCGACGTCGGCGGCGCCGGCGGCGAGCACCGGCGCGACCGCGGTGCCCGCCCCGTCGTCGGCGGGCGCCCCCGGGTGCAGGCCGATCACCAGCGCCCCGGCCTCGACGGTGGACGGCGACGCGGTCGTCGCGGCGGTGTCCGGGATGGTCGGTTCGGCGGTCGGCACGGGGAACTCCTCGGTCGTGGGACGGTCGGATCGGTATCGGACGGGTGGCCTCGCGTTCCGCTCGTGCACACACGGTGACCAGCACACGTGTCCCGTGCGCCGGGCGGGTGGGGAGCGGCGCGGCGAGACCGGACCGAGATGGTAATGACACCCCCGCGGCGCCGCGCGGCACAGGGTCGAATGGGAAGGTGATCGGGTGCCCCGACCCCCGTACCGGATGCCGACCGCGACCGCGGTCGTCGTCGCCCTCGCGGCGATGTTCGGTACCGGTCTGTACGCGGCGCTGGCCCCGGCCGCCGCGGTGTCGGGACCGTGGTTCCCGCTGGGCGTGCTGCTCGCCGGGCTGGTCGCGCTCGGCGTCGTCGCCTCCACCGCGCACCTGGCGACGGCCCGGCCGGCCGGGCCGGAGCTGGTCCGGGACGACCTGCCCGCACCCGCGGTGCGGCTCGGCGCGGTGGCCCGGCTGGTGTCGCGGGCCGCGGCCGCCGCGGCGGCCGCCGGCGTGTTCGGCGCCTACGTGCTGCCCACCCAGCCGCTGCCGGTCGCGGTGGTCGCGGTGCTCGCCGTCATCGCGGTGAACGCGGCCGGGGTCCGGGTGTCCCCGGCGGCGTCCGGCGGACTGGTCGTGGGCACCCTGCTGGTGCTCGCGCTGGTCGCCGGGGTGGGCCTGACGACCGACGCGCCGGAGGGCGCCGGGCCGTCGTCGGCGATGCCCGCCGCGGAGCTGGCCGGCGCCGCCGTCGCGGACGGCGCGGGGACCCCGGACGATCCGGTCGCCGGGACGCTGCAGGCCGCGGTCGAGCCGGGGCCGCTGGGCGTGCTGACCGCCGCCGCGTTCGCGTTCTTCGTCTACACCGGCCTGTCCCGGGTGGCCGAGCTCGGCGGCAGCCTGCGCGACCCGATGCGGGCGATCCGCCGCGCACCGGCGGTCGCCGTGCTGGTCACCACCGGGTTGCTGCTGACGCTCTCGATGGCGCTGCTGCACGGGCTGGGCGTGGAACGGCTGGCGATGTCGCCGACCCCGCTCGCCTCGCTGATGGACACCGGCGGCAGCCCGGCGCTCGGCGTGCTGGTCCGGATCGCGGCGGCCGCGGCCACCGCGGCCGCGCTGCTCGGGGCGCTGTCCCGGGCCGCCGGCGGGGCGTCCCGGCTGGCCCTGGACGGCGAGCTGCCCGGCTTCCTCGGCCGCGGCGGCTCGCGCGGCACGCCGTGGCCCGCCGATCTGCTGCTCGGCGGGCTGACCCTGCTGGTCACCCTGGCGGTGGGGCCGATCACCGCGATGGCGATCGCGGTCGGCGCGGCCCTGGTGCACCACACCCTGCTGCACGCCGCGGTGCTGCGGATCCCGGGCCGCCCGGCCGCGGCGGCGTTCGTGGCGGGCGCCGGCGGCACCGGCTGCCTGGTGCTGGTCGCGGCGCTGCCGCTGTGGCCGCTGCTGGCGACGGCCGGCGCGCTGGCGGCCGGCTGGGTGCTGTGCGCGCTGTCCGCGCGCTCGGCCGCCGTCCGGGGCCGCCAGGAGGCCGCCGGCCCGGCCGATCCCGAGGAACGCGCCGCCTGAGGGACTAGGGTCCCCTGGCGTGACCGACGATCTTCTGCCCAGCCCGCTGCACGACCGGCACGTCGCCCTCGACGCCACCCTCGGCGAGTTCGGCGGCTGGTCGATGCCGATCTCCTACCCGGGCGGCACCGTCGCCGAGCACACGTCGGTGCGCGAGACGGCGGGCCTGTTCGACGTCAGCCACCTCGGGACGGTCCCGATCGCCGGGCCGGGCGCCGCCGCGCACGTGAACACCTGCCTGAGCAACGACCTCGGCCGGATCGGCCCGGGCCGGGCGCAGTACACGCTGGCCTGCAACGAGACCGGCGGCGTGATCGACGACATGATCATCTACCTGGCGGCGGACGACGACCTGCTGCTCGTCCCGAACGCCGCGAACTCCACCCGGATCGTCACGATGCTGCAGGACGGCGCCCCGGACGGGGTCACCGTCACCGACCGGCACCGCGAGCTCGCCGTGCTCGCCCTGCAGGGGCCGCGCTCCGCGGAGGCGCTCGCGGCCGCGCTGGGCGAGGCCGGGTCGGCGGTCGCCGACCTGGACTACATGTCGTTCACCGACATCGAGGGCGGCGCGGTGCGGGTCTGCCGGACCGGCTACACCGGCGAGCACGGCTACGAGCTGGTCCTCGACGCCGCGGCGGCGCCCGCCCTGTGGGACGCCCTGCTCGACGCGGTCCGCGCGGTCGGCGGCGGCCCGTGCGGGCTCGCCGCCCGGGACACCCTGCGCACTGAGATGGGCTACCCGCTGCACGGCCACGAGCTGTCCGAGGAGATCAGCCCGGTGCAGGCGGGCAGCGCGTGGGCGGTCGGCTGGGACAAGCCGTCGTTCTGGGGGCGGGATGCGCTGGTCGCCGAGCGGGCGGCCGGCCCGGCACGCCGGCTGCGCGCGCTGCGGGCGACCGGGCGCGGCGTGCCGCGGGCCGGCATGACCGTGCTGGACGCCGAGGGCGGCAACCCGGTCGGCACCGTCACCTCCGGCACCTTCTCGCCCACCCTGAAGGCCGGGATCGCGCTGGCGCTGATCGACACCGATCCGACGGTGGCGCCCGGCGACGCGCTGGTGGTCGACGTCCGCGGCCGGGCGCTGCCGGTCGAGGTCGTGAAGCCGCCCCTGGTGCCGTCCCACGTGCGATGACGCCGGCGTGACCGGCGTCCGTCCCGCAGGGGAGGATCGCGTCCCGACCGTCGGGAATCCGACTACTTGCGATGCGGGCGGCGGAGATACCGTTCACCCATGAGCGCGCCGCAGTTCACCGTCACCCGCAACCCCGCCCCGGCGTCCCCGCAGCGGCGCGCCCAGGTACTGGCCGATCCCGGTTTCGGCCGGCACATGACCGACCACATGGTCACCATCCGCTACACCGAGGGCACCGGCTGGCACGATCCGCAGGTCGTGCCGTACGGGCCGCTGACCCTCGATCCGTCGTCGATGGTGCTGCACTACGGCCAGGAGATCTTCGAGGGGCTGAAGGCCTACCGGCAGCCGGACGGCTCGATCGCCCTGTTCCGGCCGGAGCAGAACGCCCGCCGGTTCGCCGGGTCCGCGAGGCGGCTGGCGATGGCCGAGCTGCCCGAGGAGCTGTTCCTCGCCTCGCTGGCCGAGCTGCTGTCGGTGGACTCGGAGTGGGTGCCCGCCGCCGGCGGCGAGGACTCGCTCTACCTGCGCCCGTTCATGATCGCCACCGAGGTGGGGCTGGGCGTCCGGCCGTCGTCGGAGTACCTCTACGCGGTGCTGGCCTCGCCGGCCGGGCCGTACTTCGCCGGCGGGGTCAAGCCGATGGACGTCTGGCTGGAGACCGAGTACACCCGGGCCGCCCTGGGCGGCACCGGCACCGCCAAGTGCGGCGGGAACTACGCGGCGTCGCTGCTGCCCCAGGCGGTCGGCGCCCGGCACGGCTGCGCCCAGGTCGCCTACCTCGACGCCGAGGAGCGCACCTGGATCGACGAGATGGGCTCGAACAACCTGTTCTTCGTCTTCACCACGCCCGACGGCGGCGTCGAGATCGCCACCCCGGACCTGCGTGGCGCGGTGCTGCCCGGCATCACCCGGGACTCGCTGATCACCGTGGCCCGGGACCTGGGGATGTCGGTGGTGGAGCGGCGGATCGCGGGCCAGGAGTGGCTGGGCGGGGTCGCGAGCGGCCTGCTCACCGAGGTGTTCGGCTGCGGCACCGCCGCGGTGATCACCCCGATCGGCACCGTGAAGCACTCCGGTGGCGAGGTGACCGTCGGCGACGGGGAGCCCGGCCCGGTCACCCTGCAGCTGCGCGAGGCGCTCACCGCGATCCAGCGGGGCGCCGCGCCGGACCCGCACGGCTGGATGCACACCCTGGTGCCCGCACCGGCCGCGGTCTGAACCGGCCTGATCACCGGTTGTGGAGCGCGGCGCCCGCCAGGTGGGCGCCACGCTCCACAACGGGTGATCACCGGCGCAGCGCCCGGCGGATGGCGGCGATCGTGCGGTCCGGGTGGCGGGTCACGTCGCGCCAGGTGAACCGCAGCAGGATCCAGCCGGCCCCGACCAGCGCGTTCCCCTTCGCCCGGTCCGCCGCGAACCGCGCCGGATCCACATGCCAGGCCCAGCCGTCCAGCTCGATCGCGACCCGCTCCACGGGGAACGCGATGTCGATCTCCCGGCCGTCGCCCACGGGGAGGCCGCGTACGAAGCCGCCGATGCCCCCGGCCCTGAGCAGCCGCAGCAGGGAGCGTTCCAGGCGGGAATCCGCCCGGTCCAGCGCGGCGACCAGCAGCCGGTGCGCCGTCGCCATCCCGTGCGCGCCGGCGTTCCGGCAGTAGGCCTGATGCAGGTCCGCGGGTCCCACCCGGCGGCGTTGCAGCGCCCGGTCGAGGAACGCCGCACCGTCGGGCAGGACCGCGCAGGTCTCCAGGACGGTCAGCGGCACCGAGGTGAGGGCGACACCGCCGCGGACGATCCGGTCCGCCCTGTGGAGATCGCGCCGGCGCAGCCGGATGCCTGGTGGGACCCGTCTCCTGACCCTGGGGGGCACGGTGACGCCGACCAGGACCGGGGCCCGGGGCAGCAGACCCGACCAGAACGCGGCGGACGGCCCGTCGAGCACCGCGTCCGGCCCGCCCCAGAGCGCCGCGGCCACGATCCGCGCCCGGTCGCCCAGCGGGTGCCCGGCATCCAGGAGGACCCCGGGATGGACGTCGCGCCACTCGCCGCGTGCGACCCGGCGGCGGATCGACGAGGCCGACAGCCCGCAGCCCAGCGCCTGCTCCCGGGAGATGATCCCGGCCTGCAGAAGCAGCAGCTCACGCACCCGCACCCGGGCAGGCTCACATCCACCCGCCCACCACCGGGCCGGAACCGGGGGAGCGGTTCACGCGAGTGATCACCGGTCGTGGAGCGCAAAGCCCGCCGGGTGGGCGCTGCGCTCCACGACCGGTGATCAGAGCGCGGCGGCCAGCACGACCAGGACGGTGGTGGCGGCCAGCTGCTCGGCGGCGCCCAGCACGTCCCCGCTCATCCCGCCGAACCGGCGGCGGGTGTGCCGGGCCAGGCCGGCCACGAGCAGCGCGGCGGCCAGCACCGCACCCACGGTGACCAGCACGATCCCGGGCCCGGCCAGGACCCCGGGGAACGCCGTGGGGCCCTCTGGGAGGTAGTCGGCGTAGCGCCGGGGCATGCCCGCCCGGTCGACGGCCGGGACCAGGGCGGCGGCTCCCGCCGCGGCCAGCACCGTCCACCACAGCGGGGCGACCCACACCCGCTGGGAACCCGCCACAAGGGCTCCCAGCCCACCCTCCCTGGCCGCCGGTGTCCCGCTCCTGGCCACCCAGCAGAATCCGGCCCGGCCGACCCCGGCAGCCAGCGCGCAGGTCACCAGCACCGCCGCGGGCGGGGCCGAGGCGAGCTGGGCCAGCGCCGCGGCCTGCGCCCCCAGCACCACGACCAGCGTGACGACGGCGAACGGTCCCGCACCGCCCTCGGCCATGATCCGCAGCGCCCGCTCGGGGGGCCCGTAGCTGCCCAGGCCGTCGGCGGTGTCGGCCAGCCCGTCCAGGTGCATCCCGCGGGTCGCGAGCGCACCCGCCCCGACCACGAGCAGGCCCGCCACCAGCGGGGACGTCCCGAGCGCGGTGAGCCCGAGCAGCAGCGCCCCACCGGCCAGGCCGAGGCCGATCCCGACCACCGGTGCCCATCTCAGCGCGGCCGCCGGGACCCCCTGGGGGAGGGCGCCGTCCGGGCCGGTGCCGACCCGGGCCGGGAGCACGGTCAGCCAGCTGACGGCCAGCCGGAGCCCGGCCAGCGGCCCCGGCCTGGCGTCGGTCACCGGGTGGCGCCCGCCGCGGCCGTCGCGTCCCCGGGGACGACGCCGGTGTCCTCGGCGGTGCCCGTCTCGCCGAGCAGGCGGGCCGCGGTGGTCAGCAGCGGCAGCACCGCGACGCCCGCGGTGCCGTCCTCGGTGCGCACCGCGAGATCCAGCACCGGGGTCAGCGCGAGGTGCTCCAGGACCAGCCCGGCGGCCGGCTCGGTGGACGGCTGCGCCGCCAGCCACCACTGCTTCGCGCCGGGTGCGAGCTCCTCGGCCATCAGCGCGGCGGCACCGACGGCGACCCCGTCGAGCACGGTCGGGACCTTGCGCTCCGCGGCGCGGGCCAGGAAGCCGGCGAGCACGATCAGGTCGGTGCCGCCGACGGTGCGCAGCAGCGCGAGCGGATCGCGCAGGTGCGGGCGGGCACGGCGCAGCCCGTCCCGGATGGCGACGGCCTTGCGCATCCAGGCCCGGTCGTCGATCCCGGAGGCGCGGCCGACCACGGCGACCGGTTCGGCGCCGGTGAGCGCGGCGACCAGCGTCGCGGCCGGGGTGGTCGCACCCACCGCCAGGGTCGCCGGGACCAGGACGTCCGCCCCGGCGTCGATCTCCTCGTCGGCGAGCTGCCGGCCGGTCCGCCAGGCCGCGGCGGCGTCGTCGTCGGTGAGTGCGTCCTCGCGGTCGATCCGGCCGGTGCCGCGGGCCACCCGGTGCCCGGACTCGACGCCGTCGGCGTCCCGGGTGAGCCCGACGTCCACGGTGCGCACCGCCGCCCCGGCGGCCCGGGCGGCGACGGTGACCGGCAGCCGTCCGGCGGCGGCGGCCTCGGCGCGGGCTGCGGAGACCTCCGGCGGGTAGGCGGACACCCCGTCGGCGGCGACGCCGTGGTCCGCGGCGAGCAGCAGCACACGGGCGTTCACCGGCGGCCGCGGCGGGCACTCGCCCTGGCAGGCCGCGAGCCAGACACCGAGCTCGCCGAGCCTGCCCAGGCCGCCCGGGGGCAGTGCGAGGCCGTCGACGAGCGCGACCGCGGCGCGCCGGGTCCGCAGATCCGGCCGCCCGACCGCGGCCGGGGCGGACGGCCGCTCGACGGGCTCCGGGCCGGTCACCGGCGCGGCCGACGACCCGGTCGGCGGGGTGACCGCACCGGGGACGCCGGCCGGGGTGCCGGCGACGTCACCGTCCGGGTCGGCGACGCCGGGATCCGCGGGGGCGGTCGGTGCATCCGGGGCCGTCGCACCGGGCGCCCCCGCTGCCGGGGCCGGGGCACCGGCAGCCGGGTCCGGCGCACCCACTGCCGACCCACCCGCTG